>NZ_DATNJW010000455.1:0-20197 GCF_035603715.1 Mycobacterium sp.
GCATCGGTCGTGAAGCACCAGTCGGTGCGGGGGTTGGCGATTGTGTACAGATAGCCCACCGGCACCTTGATCCAGAACCAGTCATCTTTGCCGCCGGCCTCAATCAGCAGCACACGGCGACCAGGGTTGGCGCTGAGCCGATTGGCGAGCAGGCAGCCCGCGCTGCCTGCTCCCACGATGATGAAATCGAATTCGGCGACCGGGCTCATTCCGGTATCGTCCTCCAAGCGTCGGATGCGTGTCCTAGTGTGCGCGATGACCACTTCAACTCGTCTGGGAATGATTGGCCCCGAACAAATACAGGCCATTGACCAAGCACTGCGCGCTGTCTGTAAGGTCTGAAAATTGTTGTGGCACAGGTGATGACCGTCACACCTATGTCGCGCGCGGGGATACGCAGTTCGTCGAGTCGACGTGCCGCCCCGACCGCGGCCCACAGGCCAGCAAAGCCGGAGCCGCCCAAAGTGTCGCGTGGACGATGCAGCCCGGACGGGAAGCCGACGCGGTCTCCGTGCCGTTGGCAAGGGCGAACGCGGGGCGGGATCTGGAATGCGGCGCGGCGTGACACCGGGTCGAGGCCGCACGCCGACCGGACGGCGTCATCACACCATCGGGCTCACCTGCTCTTCGACGCCGAGCAGCGCCTTGCCGAGCACCTCATATCCCACCGCCGCATTCAGCCCGGCGTGCCGGGCAGCGGTGTTTGCGTCGCGCCAATACCGTTGCACGGGGTTGACCTCGGCGAACGTGCCTGCACCGTGCACGTTGACCAAGACGTGGATCGCCCGAAGCACCTGCTGCGCGGCGTAACCAGCCGCCGCGCGGATCTGGGCCCGATCGTCGTAGGTGAGCACCCTGCTGCCCTCGACGGTCCCGTCGAGCATGTCGGTGACGTCGAAGGCATGCAACCGGGCGGTCTGCAATGCCAGCGCAGCCTCAGCCACCTGCATCTGCACGCCCACCGAATCACTCTGGCTAGCGAACACCGTAAGTTGCATGGCCTTGCTCGGTGCGGCGGTGAGCACCGCCGATAGTGCGGCCTGTCCCAAACCCAACAACGGCCCGAGCAGCGCCACCGTCGCCAACGGTGCAAAGGGCACCGCATAGGGGCCTCCTTCGGAGGCACCGACCGCGCTTTTCGCAGACATCGCGATGAGCCGGTGCTCGGGAACGAACAGATCGTCGGCTGCCCAGGTGTTGCTGCCGGTGCCGCGCATGCCGACCACGTGCCAGGTGTCGTCCAACCGCATCTCCGAGGCTGGAACCACGCACATGAACGGCTCCACGTTCTCGCCCGAGTCGTCGACGACGGCCACCGCGACGCTTGCCCAGGCGGCGTGGTCCGAGCCTGACGCGTAGGGCCATCGCCCGCTGACGACGAGACCACCGTCCACCCGGCGGCCGGGGATCGGGTTTGCGCTGCCCGCGATGCGCGCATCGGGATCAGATCCGAAGACCTCCTCCTGCGCACGAGGGGAGAGCAGGCCCGCCAACCACGACGCCGTCGACCCGAGGCCGACGAGCCACGCCGCGGAGCCGTCGGCCGTGCCGAGCGCCTCGCCGACCTCCAGCACGGTCCGAACATCGGCCGGATACCCGCCGAACTTGGCAGGTTTGTGCAGCCGGAACATTCCAGCCGCGGCAAGTCCGGCGATCACCTCATCAGCCTGCCTGCGGTTGATTTCGCCGTCGGAGGCATGGGCGCGCAGCAATGGCTGAAGCGCCACCGCCCGCGCGACCAGCTCGGCACGCGTTGGTGCCCCCTGCGTTTCCTGGATGGTCGATGTCACCTGTGCTCCGATCGTCGTGTACGTCTTCGTTCCGTGGGACGTTCCCGGGGACTTGGAACTCAGCAAGCTGCCGCGGGTGATTTGGTCTTGAGGTCGCAGATGATGGTGTGGCCGCTGTCCGCCGGCGGCCTCGTCGATTAGGGCGGCGAGATCGTCATGGCGTTGTGGAAGGTTTCGGTGCACACCAGCGAATAAAATCCGCGGTCGTCCGCTTTTGCGCGTCCACCCGGACCTACACGCCGTCATCGGTGACTTACGCACGCCACCGAGGGCTTCATCGCCGTCGCCGCCGTCGCCGCCGCCACAGTGGCACGCAGATGTGAGCGGTCGCCCACGTAGCAAACCCCCACATCGAGGATCGCTCATGTTTGCCTCCCGCTCATACCATCGAGTCAATTCCCTATTACGGTGCGTGTCCAAGACTTGGTCTGCATAGCGCGATGCAGATGACGCATCATGCCCCCTACAGCTATCTTTAAGGCGCGGGTTCTACGGTGACGCCATGACCGATCCGGCATCGCACAGGGTGGACCTTGACCTGAGACTGATCAGCTACTTCGTCGCAGTCGCCGAGCACCGCCACTTCGGCCAGGCCGCGGCCGCACTGCGCGTCGCACATTTTCATCCGGAAAAGTGCCAGCTAAACCTGGAACGGACATCAGGAGAGGACGTATTCGCGCGACCTGTCAATACGCCATCGCCAAGTTGACATAATGTCGCTTATCGGCACAAGCGTTCTCGAGTTGCAATAGATGAAAGTGCTCGCACCCGGCTGACGGTTGGCACATCTGAGGGGCCTCGCGGCGATGTTCCGATATGGTCGCTTCCCGTGCCGGCCATCGGCCACAGATGCAATTGCGCGCGTACTCGGGTGTTAGGTAAATCTTGCTTGGGGGCCGCCCCGAGCCGGTGGCTCTGTAGGTGGCGCCAAACTACTTGCCCTTCCCTTCCGCCACGCCACCAGCAATACGTCACTGTGACGAATTAGGCTGTGTCGCAGCGCTACTCAAACTGTCCGCCCGGTCGATAGTCTCCGCCGCTTCGGAGGGCCGCGGGCATGGCCGACGAGCTACCGCCGGGCCACAGGACCAATTTGAGGCATTCGGGTTAGGCATGCAGTTACCGGTCCGCTCACCGGACCGTACTCTTGCTCACGCCTTCATGATCGGGGCCAATGGTGTATCGGCGCGATCATCAATGTTATTTCGCGCGCGGCGACGTCTCCGATGCCTTACCCGCTGTCCCCGACTACATCGATGAGGTGGCACATGGCAACTGGACGCCAACATGACCACATCCCCGGCATCGCGGCCACCATTCCCGTGGTGACCGCTGTTGCCGTGCCGACCAGGCGGCCGGCGACCGCTCCGACGAGTTGCATCTCTTAAGCGACGGACCGGACTGATCCGTGGCGACTCCCCATCGGCCGACCCCGCCGTCGAAGCCCAGTCAGGCCTCACCATCAGCCCAGCCCAACCAATTGTCCTCGGTTCAGCACATTGTGCAGTTGATGCTGGAGAACCGCTCGTTCGACCACATGCTGGGGTTTCTTTACCCGAATAAAACTGGCCCCAACGGGCAGCCGTTTGAGGGCCTGGACGGCACCGAGACCAACAACGATGCCAGCGGCAATCCGGTCAAGGTGTTCCAAATCGATCCGAGCACGGCCGAGGCATACTTCATGCCCGGTGCAAACCCCGGCGAGGGCTACGCCAACACCAACTCGCAGTTGTTCGGCACCGGGACGCCGCCGACACCTGCCATAGCCACCAACGGTGGTTTCGTCACCAACTACGCCGCAGCTATCACCTATGACCAGAGGATCCACCGCAAAGTGGTGCCAGGGACGGTTGCCTCCGACATTATGGGCGTTTTCACGCCGGCCGGGCTACCCGTGTTGTCGGGGCTGGCCGCCGGCTTCGCGGTCTGTGACCAGTGGTACAGCTCGGTGCCCACCGAGACATTCCCAAACAGAGCATTCGCCTGTGCGGCGACCAGCCAGGGACATATGAACGACAGCACCTCGTCGTACACCGTGCACAGCATCTTCGGCCTGATGACGGCAAAAGCCTTGAGCTGGAAGATCTACGGTTATGACGCCGAACCGCTGACCCGGGGCAATTATCCCGACACCGTGCAGGCGCCCGACACCTGCTTCGGTGAGTACGCCGACTTCCACGCCGACGCCGCGTCCGGAAACCTGCCCGCCTACTCGTTCCTCGAGCCGGGTTGGGGTTCGAAGGGCAACAGCCAACACCCCAACTACGACGTGGCTCTTGGCGAAGTGCTGATTCAGCAGGTTTACCAATCGCTGCGCAACGGCCCCGGCTGGAACCAGACGCTGCTGATCATCACCTATGACGAGCACGGTGGCTGTTACGACCACGTCCCGCCCCCGAGTGGGGCTGTGCCCCCGGACTCGTCCGTCGGCGAGTATGGCTTCGATTTCACAAGATTCGGTGTACGGGTACCCGCGGTTTTGGTGTCGCCGTTCATTCCGGCGGGCACCGTCTTCCGGGCGCCGGCGGGCAGCATGCCTATTGATCACACCTCGGTGCTGAAGACCATCGAGCTGCGCTGGGGACTGCCGGCCCTGACCGCGCGGGACGCGGCCGCACCCGATCTCGGTGACGTGCTGACGCTGACCACGCCGCGGACCGACGATCCGCTGGCTGGCGTGACAGCACCCACGTCGGCCGGTCAGAATCCGGCCGCCGGGGAGGTGTCGCACCTTGAGCAGCTGCACGCCCAGATGATCGCCGACCTGCCGGTGGCCGACGAGGATCTCGTGGGCGCTCCCCTGCTGCCCGAGCAGAACACGCCCGGGCAGTATGCGAACTACATCGCCGCCCGCACTCGTACGTGGAAGTCGGCCCGCGACACCGGCCGGGCACCAGGGCTCGGCCCGTAGTCGGCTAGGAGACCAGCTTGTCATTCGATCAAGACCACCCGGCACCGCGCAGCCGCCTGACACTTGTCGGCTGCTGTGACGCTGACGCTTCGCGTTATCCTGCTGTGGCACATGACCATACGGCTGTACCCGATTCGAGTGACAACCCGCCTGTCGAATCTGGCAACCTGACTTGCGGTCCGCTGATGTGGTGACTGGTCGTCATCCAACCGGGGCACAACCAGAACTGCACAAGAGATCGGTCCGCTCAGCGGACCGCACCGTTGTCCGTCCAAACACTGTTGGCGTGCAATGGGCAAGTTGCGGCTTAGGAGGTCACGGTGTGATGGCAAGTAACGTGCAACCAATCACTCAGCCGTCGATTGCACCCACCACGAAGGTCGCCGCAGGGGGCGCCGCCGGCGCACTCACCGTCCTGCTGGTGTGGATCCTCGGTCTGCTCCACGTACCCGTGCCCCCTGAGGTCGCCTCAGCGATCACGGTCATGATCTCATTTGTTACGAGTTATCTTGTAAGGCAACGGATTCCTCTCGGGGCCGTAAACCCCAGCACGAATGAGGGCTGAGCAGCCGATCGCGAAGCAACAGTGCGAGGGCGAGCCACCGAGGGATTGGGACATCCCCTCGCCGCTACCCCACCCCCGCCGCGCTCACAAAGAGTTTGATGCCATCCGACGTCCGTAGACACCACAGGAAAGTGCGGTACGGTCGAACCAACAGTATTACTAACCGGTAGATCGGGAAGCAGCGGATTATGAACAAAGACGACATGATCCTGATCAGCGTCGACGACCACATCGTCGAACCGCCCGACATGTTCAAGAACCACCTGCCGAAGAAATACGCCGACGAAGCGCCACGGTTGGTGCACAACCCGGACGGCAGCGATACGTGGCAATTCCGCGACGTAGTGATCCCCAACGTGGCGCTCAATGCGGTGGCGGGCCGGCCCAAGGAAGAATACGGGCTTGAACCGCAGGGCCTCGATGAGATCCGGCCGGGATGCTGGCAGGTCGATGAGCGGATCAAAGACATGAACGCGGGTGGGATCTTCGCGTCGATCTGTTTTCCGACATTTCCGGGGTTCGCCGGGCGGTTGTTCGTCACCGAGGATCCCGAGTTCAGCCTCGCGTTGCTGCGCGCCTACAACGACTGGCACGTCGAAGAGTGGTGCGGCGCCTACCCGGCGCGGTTCATCCCGATGTGTTTGCCGGCGATCTGGGACCCCGAAGCATGCGCGGCCGAGATTCGGCGCAACGCCGAGCGTGGCGTGCATGCGCTGACCTTCACCGAGAACCCGGCCGCGATGGGCTACCCCAGTTTTCACGATGAGCACTGGACACCGATGTGGAAAGCGTTGGTCGACACCAACACGGTGATGAACGTCCACATTGGCTCCTCGGGCAAATTGGCCATCACCGCACCCGACGCGCCGATGGACGTGATGATCACCTTGCAGCCGATGAACATCGTGCAGGCCGCGGCTGATCTGTTGTGGTCGGCTCCGATCAAGAAATACCCGGATCTCAAAATCGCTTTGAGCGAGGGCGGAACGGGATGGATCCCCTATTTCCTGGAACGGGCCGATCGCACCTTCGAGATGCATTCCGTATGGACGCATCAGGACTTCGGCGGCAAGCTGCCCAGCGAGGTGTTCCGCGAACACTTCTTGACGTGCTTCATCAGCGACCACGTCGGAGTCGAACTACGCCATGACATCGGCATCGACAACATCGCGTGGGAAGCCGACTACCCCCACAGCGATTCGCTGTGGCCCGGGGCGCCCGAGCAGCTCTGGGATGTGTTGTCCCTGCACAATGCTTCGGATAGCGACATCAACAAGATGACATACGAAAACGCGCTGCGCTGGTACTCATTCGAGCCGTTTGGCCATATGACCCGAGAGCAGGCGACCGTGGGCGCACTACGGCAGGCTGCGAAAGGCCACGATGTGTCCATCCATGCGCTGAGCCGGCATCAGGCGGGCGAACGCGCCACGAACGCTCTCGCCGAAGCCACCAAGTTCAACAGCTAAGGACCACAGCTCGTTTGAGGTCGCTGCGCCCCGACCCACCGCACCCATCGCCTTCAATTCAATTCGTCAACGTGACGCTTTCGCGACCCTGCATTCAGCACAACCGCTCCGATTGCTGAAGGGCCGTGCTAATGCGAGAAGCCATGCGTGACAGTAGGATAGGAAGGCCCACAGGCAAATCGGCTGCGTGGACGGAGACGGTGATTGCGCCGGCGCACGATCCATTTGGCCACCACACGGGCGCTGATGCACAGCAAATGCCGGGAACCGCGTCCTGGTGGTCAACCACCGTCACTCGCGGATCGGCAAGGGAATTACGGAGTTTGCGCCACTCACGCTGGGTCCAGCAGTCAGGTAGCGTGACCTCACCGGGCGGCTGGGCGGCGTAAAGCACACGTCCGGTGGCGGTGCGGGCGATCGATTCGGGGTCGAGGTGGTCGGGCATATAGGCGTGACCATGAGCCACCGCAGCACAGACATAGCGCAGTCGATTGTCATGCAGAATTCGCAGCGACGCCATGGCGCGCGATTGCACGGCGAGGATATGGACCGGCCTTTGCGCACACCGCCGCAACAGCGGATCTGGTTGCCAATGCTGCCCGATGCGCATCATCCGCGGACCGACAAAGTAGCGGTGACTGAAGCGCTCGACTGCGCCGAGCGTCACGAGCTGCTCAGCGAGCCGGTGCGCGGACGTTTTAGCCAGCCCGCTGACCCGAGCAAGCGCTGTCAGACCGAGACCCTCATCGGCGTGAGCAAGTGCATCCAAAACGGAAAATGCTCCGTCGAGAACTGTTCGGCCGCCCGTCGCGTCCGGCGGGATTAACGTTGCCAATTGCCCTGACTTGCCAGCGGTATCGAGACCAAGTGATGAGTACCCAGACATAGAAAACTTCTTTCACATCATGGGGTTCGAACGCGGAAAGAGGACGCCCGTCACTGGTTGCTGAATAGCAGGCGCGCATGAATTATCAACCGAGCCAATGGAATAAATGAACGATGCTCGCACCACACTTGGCAGTGGTGCCTACACCCCCTTCACGGCGATGGTCGCGACGGTCACGCCCTACTCAGGCGATGAACAGGGCGTTGAGCCCGGCCAAGCCGGCTCCCACGATGCAGACGTCACGCCTCTGTACCAGCGCAGACCCCTCGACTTGAACTGGTTGCAATACGGCATCGGCGCCCCTTTCGTCGCAGCACCCCTCTCATGAACGGCGCAGCAAGACTTTGATCATGTGTCGGCGCCGCGACGACGCCTTGAGTAGTCGGCTACTTAACTTTCCGCACCGGCCATACTTAGGCGACGATGGACGACACAGCCGGACGAGAGCGACAAAGCGATGACGAAAGCCAAACTCGAAAAAAATGACGGGGAATCCCCCTCGAAGCTGATCGATGCCCGCATCGCGGAGCTCGGTGACTGGCGCGGCGAGACGCTGGCTCGGATCAGAAAGCTGATCAAAGAAGCCGACCCGGACGTAGTCGAGGAGTGGAAGTGGCGCGGTGTGCCGGTGTGGTATCACGCCGGAATGATCTGCACCGGCGAGACTTACAAGAATGCCGTCAAGATGACTTTCGCCAAGGGCGCCGCACTCGAAGACCCGTCGAGTCTCTTCAACTCCAGCCTGGATGGAAATACCAGGCGAGCCATCGACATTCACGAAGACGACAAGATCGACGAAGAAGCGTTGAAGGCCCTCATCCGGTCCGCCGTCGCGCTGAACAAGTCGTAGCATCTCCCCTGTCGCGCAACCGAATACCACGCGGTACCGTTCCTGCAATTGGAATTGCAGGAGGACGTCATGATTGCTGAGCCGATCATTGTCGTGCTCGGTGCGCGCTGCAGCGGCACGTCGGCTGTCGCTGGAGTGTTACATCACCTTGGCGTTTACATGGGCAGCGAATTCAGCGTGGCAGCTCGTGAAATGAACGAAAGCTTCGAAGACCTCGGCCTACATCAATTGTGCAGCAGAGCATTCAGTGAGCCCGGAGATCAGCTTCAGATGGATCGCCATTCTTTGGAGGCGAAACTACGCAGTTGGGCCGACCACCATCGCCGAACTGCCCGCAGTGCTGGACGCGTTCCCGGCGCGAAGGACCCCTGCCTGTGCCTCGCGGTAGACGTCATCCAAGACGCCTGGGGCCCCATTGTCCCGGTCGTCGTCGACCGACCGTTTGCGCAGGTGGTGGCGTCGCTGAATCGGCTGGGCTGGTTGCCTGACGAGCAGGAGCGGGCGGCGTCGACCGCGCGACTCATCGCGGCACGCGACGACGCGCTGGCCGGCGCGACGACCGTCAGGGTCGACTTTGAAGAATTGCGCAACGCACCCGAAGTTGTCGTCCGGCGCCTCGTCGCCGAACTGGGTCTCGAGGTAACCGAGGCCCAACTCAGTGCGGCCACGGACAGCGTTGTGAAACCTGCCGACGTGCCGCGCGATGCCGATCCTTACCGGCGTTTCATCGATCGGCTCCTACCCGAGGTGGAGCGCGATCCCGGGGATGTGCGATCGATGTCATTGCTCGCGCAGGCGTATTTCGACTCTGGAGATTTCGCCAACGCGCGCCTGTGGTTTGCGCGGAAAGTTGAGATCGGGGGGCGTCCCGACGAGGAGATCTTTCTGGCGATGCTGCGCGTCGCGCAATCGATGGACCAACTCGATGTGTCGTGGCCCGATGTTCAGGATGCCTACCTGCGAGCCTGGGAGTTCCGACCAACGCGCGCCGAGCCTCTCTATGGCATCGCGCGCCGTTACCGCGGCGATAAACGTTACGAGCTTGGGTATCTGTTCGCCGCACGCGCAGCCGCCATCCCGCTTCCCAAAGACGACATGGTCCTGCCGTATCCGGATATCTACGCGTGGCGCGCGGCCGACGAGCTGGCGGTGTGCGCCTACCGGATCGGCAACCAGGCCGAGGCTTTCGCAGTATGGCGACGCATGCTGGCGCGTCCCGATATCCCAGACAGTGATCGTCAAAGAACTGCGGGCAACCGGGATCTCGCAGTACCGACCATGTTAGCGGCAGCACAGGCCTATCCAGATGTACTGGTACGCAACCTGATCGATGGGCCCCGCGGCACCGACGTCACCGTCAGCGTAATAGCCGGGCCGGACCGAAGCAGCACGGAACATACGCTGAACTCATTCCTGCACTGCTGCGCCGACGTGATGAAAGTTCGACGTTTCCTGGTACTCGACGCAGGCTTGTCCGCCGAAGATCAGGCGATTCTTGTTGAGCGCTATAGATTTTTGGAGTTTGTCGAGGACGGCACGGGTGACCAACGCGCGCAGCTCCGTGACCAGATCGAGGACCGATTCTGGCTGCATTTGGGACAAAACTGGCGATTCTTCGCGCCGGACAATCTCATCAGTCGCCTGACCGGCGTGCTCGAAGCAGAACCACAAGTATTTCAGGTGGGCATCAACATTGCCGACGCGCCAAAGCTCAACGGCACCAGTGCCTCCGAGCACATGGTGCGCCGAGACCCCGGCGGAGGCCGCTACCTGCTGGCCGACGCGGTGGCCAGCGGTCCGGCCATGTTCGACACCACAAGGCTGGACCGGACCGCCGGCCTGTATACCGCCACACTCGACGAAGTGCTGTGTATCGCCGCCGACTGAGTCAGGCGGACTTCTCCATCTCGTCCTCGTCGTCGGGGTGCTGGACGTAGGCCGCCTCTCGCACCGCGTCGTCGGATTCGAGCGCCGCACCCAATGCGCCACCGATCATCGCCAATGACGAGATCAGCCACGCCAATTCAAAATAGTCCCGCAAAGTGGCCGGATGCCCGACTTGGTCCTTCCAGATTTGCGGCATCACGAACCAGAACGACGCGCCCAGCGCTAGCACATAAAGCGCCGCATACAGCACTGTCACACCGATCAGGACGGTGATCACGGTGACAATGTTGAACAGAATCACCTGCTTGCGTACGGCGCGCGCAACCATGGGCTCCCACAGCTCAGCACCGACGATCAAGGTCAGGACTGTCGCGCTCACTGACACCAGCGCCGTGCCGCCGAGACGGAGCAGGCCAAAGGCGTCGGCGAGTCGCCAGATATCTGCGGTCACCAAGCCGAACACCCCCGCAGCGACGGCGCCCGTCAGCGCGCGAGACAATCGCAGTGACAACTTCCACGGCTCGTTGGCCGCCACCATCCCGCTGATCAACGTCAGATTGCCGGTCAGCACTCGTGCGGTGTAGAGGAACGCTTCGTCAGCCGGGTCGCTGCCAAGTTCCCGGACCCGCTGCACCGTGAGCCGCCTCGACGACCGGCGGCCACCGTCAGCCTTGGAGTGGTGCAGCTCAGCAGACCCTGCGATCAGCCGTACAAGCAGGCGCACGATCGTCTCGCGGATCCGGTGGCGTCCCCCCATCGCCCCCAACGCGGGCACTGACACGATCGCTACGTTGCGCACCGGATTCGCGTGGGCCACCACCGGCCGTTGTTCGACATGCAACGGGAGGTCCGTAAGACAAATCACGACATCCCAGCCCTTTTCAAGCAGCGTTTTCCGCGCTGCCTTGACGATTTCGGCGTCGGTCGCCGGAGGCTGGACCAGGCGGTGCTCCATGACTTCGACGCACCAGCGGGCACCGGGTAACCGGTGGTCGAGCTCGCAATGCAACTCGGTATCGGCGAGTTCGCGGGCGAGCGAAAAGGCGGCACCCGGATCGCCGATGATTCCCAGCACGATATGTGGATCCGGGTCGGCGTCCACCGGATCAGTAGCGGGCGTCATGCTTAGATCGTTGCATTCATCGCGCTGCCGGGGCGAGGGGGCAGGACAGCGAGCCACGACTCCGAGAGCAGTTCGAGCAGCTGACCGTCTGGGTCGCGGACCATTGCCGACTGGTCAGTAACAGTGCCCTCGACGATCGATCCGCCAAAACTCTCCACCGCGGCGAGTAGCTCCCCCAGGTCCGACACCGATAGCGACAAGTGGGTAAGCCCGACCTGGTCCATTACCCGATCCGAGCCGGCGCGCAGGGCGCGGTGCGAGTAGGCCAGCAATTCCAGCACCAGACCGTCGCGAACCAGATACGTCGCGTGCAAGCCGATTGGCTCGTTCAACTCCAACAGTTGACCGGTCCCGGCGTCGGGCGGCTCGAGTTCCCACCAGTACGTGAAACCCAGCAGACCTTCGTAGAAACGGCGCGATCGCGCGGTGTCGGCGACGCACAATCCGACATGGTTGAAAACTATCCGCGGACGGGCCATTTCAACCTCCAACGAGTGAGCGGCGACTCCTAAGGTATCCGCAACGGGAACGGGTCATTGGCAAAATCGATTTGGGCTGCCGGATTGGCAACCGCGGTGGTCATACCGGATCCGAACGCACCAGAGCGATCGAAAAGGGTGGCCGTGCCGACAGCGACGCCGTCCGCCGCCCAATGGGAATCGGCCTGTACACCGATCCACTCCCCAACGGGCAAGCGCGCCAATCCCACTGTCAGGTCGCCGTTTATGTAACCGACTCCGTGCGTGCCGAGGTTGGTCACCAGGCTGGTTGCCTCGGCAACCATCACCGCCCGAACGAACTGCGAGTTGTGCCGGCCGGCCACGACGTCAATAGCGCTGTTGTAGAAGCGCTTTCGCGAATCATTCTGATGATTTCCCGGTGATCGACTCCAGTCACCCGCGTCGCTGTCCACCGCCGTCTGCACCCCGTCGTCCAACCGTGGCGGGAAGGGAATCGTCGTCGTCGGCACGCTCCACAGTCGGCCCGGCGGCGCCGTCGACCGCCGGTACTGCAACAGTGTCGCCCGTGCGACCAACCGCCCCTCCTGGGCCAGGTCGCATTCGGCGCTGCGCACCCTCCGGCCGTCACGCACGACACGCAACGTCACGGCGGTCGAAACACCGCGTGCAGCCCGAAACAAGTCGACTGTCAGCCGCGTCGGCATGAAATCGGGCGATCCGTAGTGCAGTTCGAGCGTCCGGGCCGCCAAGCCCACGACGGCCGGTCCATTGAGATGATCGTCGCCCCAGTGGCTACCCGCGAAGTGGGTCGGTTCGAATTCGCCGCTTCCGGACAGAACGAAAAGTGCCGGCTTCATGGGAACAGCCCCTCATCGTCAGAGCTAGGTAACACCACAACCGACAGCGCCATCATGCGTAGAACCACGGGGCTTCGTGCACGATCGACAAGCATAACGTCGGTTCCGATAGCCGATTCACCACTACTCCTTCGACCATTCATTCCACATGCACGCTGGTCATCGGCAAAAATGCCAGATACCGCAACCGACTTTGCCGAATCAACGAATTTCGCTATCGCCGTGGCGTTTACATTGGCCAACTGCGCCCCACTGCATACCCGTACAGGCCCAATCGTGCGGCACGCTAACATCAGCCTGATCCCTGCTCCTGCACCTGGAATAAACGAGAGGACCTTACCTGATGACGCACCGTCAGCGGCGCCGCATTCTGGTAGCGAGCTGCACCGCGGCAACGGTGTTGATGGTGGCGGCATGCGGCAGCCACACCCCGTCATGGTTCCCGATGCAGGCCCAGAAGACTTCGAAGACCCACGCTCCCGACGCAGCGCCTGCCACTCAAGCATCGCCCCCAAAACCGTTGCCCGCCAACAGCCTCAAGACGTTGGTTTTATCTAACGAGGACGTCAACGAGATTGTCGGCCTGTCCCTTGGCGACAGATCACAGTTCGATTCGCCGACCGCGTCGGCGAGTGACTACAGCAAACCGGACTGCGCCCTGACGATGGGAATCACCAAGGATGCGCTCGGAGACGGAGAATTCACCGCTTACCGGTCAATCCGAAATCAGGCATCCAAAGATGACAGCCTGATCGGGATGTTTTCGCAGAACTTCGCCACTTTCGAAACGTCTGACAAAGCCAGCGAAATCTTTCACAAAGCGTACGCGACACTGGGCCACTGCAATTCCGACACGATCGCGGCGAAAAACAACCCCGCTACCTGGAGAATCCTCGCGCCGGGTCCGTTTAACGGCGATGCGGTGACATTCGGCGCCCTGCAGTTCACCGATAAGAACCAACCACTTGGCTGGCGCTGCGACCACCAGGCACGCGTCAAGAACAACGTCATAGTCGAGGCATCAATGTGCACATGGGCCAACGGGGCCCCCGCTGCCGCGGCTGCCGTCGATCAGATCAGCGCCCGGATACCGCCTCCGGACAAGCCGGCTCCCCCGGCACCTGCAGGTTTTCTCGCGCCGAACAAGATCAAATCCGTAATCGTGGACGTACCGCAGGCAAGCAAGATCCTCGGCACCAACCTCGGCGATAGCAGCATCGTTTTGTATCCACCGGCTCCCAGAGACTTCGGCGACAAGTCCAACTGCAGTCCGCTGGAAGGGCCTGACTCGAATTCGTTCGGAATAGATGTCGACTACACCGCATATCGCGGCTACGACTACCGCGAAGCGAAGGACAATTACCAGCACATCGTCGATCAACAGGTTGCGACATACCCCGACGCACGAGACGCGGATCGCAACTTCCACAATGCGTTGAGTGGGCTCAATGGATGCGACGGAGCGCTCGTGCCCGGCGAGACGGGAAGCAATGTCCAGTTCCAACTGCAGAACCCCACTGTCACCGACAACAAGGCTCAGTGGACGTCGATCGGAATAACCAACGGTCAACAGGGCGCTTGGCGCTGCGCCTTCGATTTCCGCACGCAGAGCAACGTCCTGTTGGCCGCCAAGGTCTGCCAGAACGGCGACCCCACCGACATCGCCAGTCAGATAGCCGATCAGATGGCAGCCTCGATTCCCAAGTAGGCCGCCGTGCGCTACCGCAATCGATGACCGTCGACACCGAAGAAGTGCAGGTGGCCCGGCTGCGGATGGAGGCGCACACGACTACCCCTCGACGGTGGGTCCTGCCCGTCTGCACGCGCGACGATCGGCTGGCCGAAGGTGTTGTCGCGCCAGGCGATTCGCCCGTACAGATAGGCGTCCGCACCGAGTTCCTCGACCACATCGATCTGCATCTCGACACCGGTTCCGCCGACGTCAAGATGCTCCGGCCGGATGCCGATCACCAGTTCTGCTGTGGTAGTGGTAATCTCGCGCGGCACGGGGATCGACCAGTCGCCCAGTGCGACGGAGTTATCAACGACGGGAAGAGTCAGCAGGTTCATCGCCGGCGAGCCGATGAATTCCGCCACGAACATGTTCACCGGGCTCCGGTACAGCTCCCGTGGAACCGCGCATTGTTGCAGGACGCCGTCGCGCAACACCGCGACGCGATCACCCATGGTCATTGCCTCGACCTGGTCGTGGGTGACGTAGACGGTCGTGATGCCCAGCCGCCGTTGGAGTCCGGCAATCTGATTGCGGGTCTGCACTCGCAGTTTCGCGTCCAGGTTGGACAGCGGTTCGTCCATCAAGAATACCTGCGGTCGTCGAACGATCGCGCGCCCCATCGCTACCCGTTGGCGCTGACCCCCGGACAAATCCTTCGGTTTGCGATCCAGATACGGTTCGAGGTCGAGCAAGCGGGCGGCATCCGACACCCGTTCCCGGATCTCACTTTTCGCTATCCCGGCGATCTTCAGGGCGAAGCCCATGTTCTGGGCGACATTCATATGCGGGTATAAAGCGTAGTTTTGGAAAACCATTGCCACATCGCGGTCTTTGGGATCTGCATCGGTGACATCTTGGGTGCCGATGAGAATCCGCCCGGAGTCGACCGTTTCCAGCCCCGCGATCATGCGTAGCGACGTGGTCTTGCCGCACCCGGACGGCCCAACCAGCACGACGAACTCACCGTCACCGACGCTTAGGTCCAAGCGGTCGACGGCGGGCCGATCTGCGTCGGAGTAACGCTTGGTGGCCTGCTCGAAAGTCACTGACGCCATTGGTTATCCCCCCAGCCCGGTGACCGCGATGCCCCGGATGAAGGCGCGTTGCGCGACGGCATACACCAATAACAGCGGCAGCAGAATCAGAATGGACGCGGCCATCAGCACGGGCCACCGGGCGGTGTATTCGCCCTGCATGCGAACCAGCCCAAGGGTGAGGGTCGCAATACTGTTCCGCTGAATCATCAACAGTGGCCACAGAAAATCGTTCCAGACGTTGACCCAGGTGAGTACCGCCAGCACCATCACCGCGGGCTTTGCGTGCGGCAGCAGTATCCGCCAGTAAATCTGCCACGGAGAGCAACCGTCGAGGATCGCGGCTTCCTCGAGTTCGTCTGGCAGGGTCCGGAAGAACTGGCGCATCAGGTAGGTGCCGAATGCGCTGCCGAACAACCCTGGCACGATCATGGCCCACGGGGTGTCGGTGAGCCCGGCGACCCGCATCAGGATGAATTGCGGAATCACCGTGACGGTTAGCGGCACCATCAAAGTCCCGAGATACAAGACGAACAACGTATCCCGACCCCGAAACCGCAGACGCGCGAACGCGTATCCGGCCAGCGAGCAGAAGAACACCTGCCCGATGCTGACGCAGCCGGCATACAGCACGGAGTTGAAAAACATTCGCCAGAACGGCATGACGGCGAACACGTCGCGGTAATTGGACCACTGGGGATGTGCGGGAAAAAGCGTCGGCATGGTCACCTCGCCCGCTGTCTTCAACGATCCCGACATCGCCCACAGGATCGGGAACAGTGCGCACGTCGCGATTGCCGTCAGCGTGGCATACAGCACCACACCACGCAGAACGTTGGGTTTGAACGCCCGCTGCGCTACGCCCACGATCGTTCCTCCTGCGCGGCTCGACGACGCCCAAGCCGCAACTGCACAACGGTAAGCACAAGCAGGATCGCGAACATCACCCACGCCAGCGCCGAGGCGTAACCGAACTCCAGGAACGCGAAAGCATGCTGGAACAGCATGATGCCCAGAACATAAGTCGCCGTCTCCGGTCCCCCGTTACGTCCGGTCAGGACGTAGACGAGATCAAATGCCTGGAATGCGTGGATGATCGAGATGACGACCACGAACGATACCGCGCTGCGAATCAGCGGCACGGTGATCGACACGAACTGACGCAACTCCCCCGCGCCGTCGAGTCTGGCCGCTTCATAGAGGTTCTCCGGCACGCCCTGCATGGCAGCCAACAGGATGACCGTCGCGAAAGGCACGCTGCGCCATACGCTGACGATGCACAGCGAGGCCATGGCGTATTTGGGATCGACCAGCCAGGGAATGGGGTCGATACCGATCCAGCCGAGGATGATGTTGAGCAGGCCGTTGTTGGTGTTGAACACGAACTGCCAGACCACGGCCATCACCACCGACGACACGGCCAGTGGCAGAAAGATAATTGTCCGAAATACGGCTATTCCCTTTATTTTCCGGTTGAGCACACCAGCCACGGCGAGGCTGATGAGCACGGTGGGCACGACAGTGCCCATTGTGTAGACCACCGTGTTGCGCAACGCGATATTGAACAGCGGGTCTCCGGCGAAGAGGCTTCGGTAGTTCGCCAAGCCGACGAACTTGGCTGGGCTGAACATATCCCAATCGTGAAAACTCATGTACAGCGAGAATCCGAGCGGAAACAGCATGAACACCGCGACCGCCGTCAGATTGGGCGCGACGAAAATGCGACCGGCCCGGGCCCGCCGCCTCGACGGTCCGCGCCGGCGCGCTACCGCTCCGGCGGCCGCTTCGATCGGTGTCATGGTGTCCGGAGTACCTCGTCGATCTTGGGTGTCAGTCCGTCCGTCAGGGATGCCGCGGGCCGCGAGCCGCGCAGAACCGGGCCGATGTTGCGGTCCATCAACGCGACGATCTTCGGCCATGCCGGCGTGATGGGTAGCCCCTCGGCATGTGCCGGCCCGCCGGTCAGGACCGCCATATTGCCGATCCTGCTATGCGCCTTGGCAAAATCGGACGATCGGAGCGCAGACCGAAGCGCCGGTACGAACAGGCCCGTTTCAGCGATCACCGCTTGTCCCACCGGCCCGGTGGCGAACTTCACGAACTCCCACGCCTGCTTTTTTCGGGGGCTACTCGATGCGATGGCCAACCCGGTGGTACCGATATTCGAGTGGGCGGCATGCCCTTTCGGGCCAGTCGGCAGCACAGCGATGTCGAAATCTAGGTCCGGAGCCCGCTCAAGCGTCTGATATCTCCAATGCCCGCCCAGCGCCATCGCGGCATGACCCGAGGTGAACAGGTCCGTCTGGGACATCGATTGGGATTCCGACGCGGTCGGCGCAACCCGGTACTTGCTATTCAGATCCGCATAGAACTGAATGCCCTCGATGAACGCGGCGTCGTCGAAATTGAGGTGCGTCGGGTTCATCCGCGGATCCGACCAGGGAACTCCGTTGTTCATCCCGAACATCAGTGCAGAGTAATAAGGCGCCCAGGTGTCGACGAATCCCCACTGACTGACCCGGCTCGAACGGTCGCGTCTGGTGAGTGCCCCGGCGGCATCGAGGAATTCGCCGAAGCTCCACGGCTGGTCCCATCGCCCGGGTGGTGGACGCACGCCGGCCTCGGCGAACAACTTCTTGTTGTAGTACAGAAAAGTTCCCGACCACTGCTCCGGAAATGCGTATTGCCCACTGTTATAGGTGAACGTCTCATACATCGATGCGACGCTGTCCGCTCTGAGCTCAGCGGCGAACATCTTGTCGTGGGCCAGCATCGTGTTGAGATCCAGCAGCACTCCCCGCTCGGCCAGGCCCGCGTAAGTGAATTCCCATGCCATCAGAACATCCGGACATTTGCCGCCGGCGCAGTAGATCGACACATGCTGTAGCGCATCCGGTCCGGACAACAACGTCCGAACCTTGATGTCGGGATGCTTGCGCTGGAATGCGTCCACGACGCGCAGCCGGGCATCTGCCTCTTCGGGGTTGGCCGCGAAAAAGAACGTCAGTGCATCGTCGTCAGAGCTGCATGCGGTCGGCGACAGCGCCAGCGACGCGGCGCCGAGCGCACCGGCGCCGCGGAGCAGCGTCCGCCGATCGAACGGCTGACCGCAACCAAGGCTGGTGTTCGTGGTGGGTCTCCGGCTCGCAGTGATGGTTACGTTGTTCTTTCGTAGTCGGTCCAGCTGTGGTGTTCCTGGCTGCCGTCAGTCGTCGATTCGGTGATCACCGGGGAAGTAACGGACCCGGTGGATCCCCGTGCCGCGCCGGGCCACGTCGGCGAACAGAACGCCGCGGCGGATCCCGGACGTGACCGAGGCGGCGACGGTGGAGTCCGCGGCAATCAATTTCGCGGCGCTCGCACCCGAACATCGCTCAATGAGTTCGGCGACGTCAGCTTTCTCGTCATCGCCGAAAGTGATTGTCGCACCGGATGACAATGCCTGCAGCGCGCCGAATCTGTCGCCTCGTCCCACCGCGTTCACGAACGTGTCGACCAATGTTTTCTGCCGAGATCCCACCCGGCGGAATCCGGCGACGAATCCGGCGGTACCGCGTAGCCGCTGATTGCGGATCAGACCCCGCGAGAGTTGAACGGTGGCCGGCACCGCGGATGCACCGTTGCGCAGGAATTGCAACACCATCGCGGGCAGCTCCCAGTACGCACGCAGCGTCACGACCTTCCACTCACCGTCGACCTCACGCAGGTCGTATCGGAGGAACGCCGGAATCGTCATGGTGACCGCGGACCCCATGGCCACCTCGAGATCGAGATCGCGGATCACCGACGACCCGCGGACGATGTCGAGGTCGCGATGAAACGCGATATCGCGCGGGCCGATGAAGGTGTCGTAGAACCGGCCGATCTCCATCGGCCCCGCGTGTGGTCGCGAACCGACCGGATCTTCCACACGACCGTCCACGGCGAACAGGCCAACCCAGCCGGCACGGTCATGCGCCGCCGCTGCCTGCGGTGACCGTTCCACCACCGCCAGCAACGTCTGCTCAGCCGGGCCCGTCATGGTCCGGCCACAATCGCGACACCTGCTGCGCGCAGCGCCTCGATGGCCGCGGCGGTGGACTTCTCCCCTACCCCCGCGGTCAGGTTCATCAGCACCCGAGTCACCAAGCCCTGCTTGGCAGCGTCTTCAGCGGTCCGGCGCACGCAGTGATCCGTGGCGATGCCGACCACGTCGACCTGGTCGACATCGTGTTGGCGCAGCCAGTCGGCCAGCGGGGTGCCACGCTCGTCGAATCCGCTGAACCCGCTGTAACCGGCGTCGTAGGCGCCCTTGCGAAAGATGGCCTCGAACCGGCCGGTGTCGAGATCGGGATGGAATTCCGCGCCGATGGTGTCGGCAAGGCAGTGCGGCGGCCACGACGAGATGTAATCCGGATGATCGGAGAAGTGGTCTCCGGGATCGATGTGCCAGTCCTGCGTGGCCACCACATGCCGGCATTCGGCGCCGCCGGCCAGGTACGCATCGATGGCGCCCGCCAGGGCCGCCCCACCGGCCACGGCCAGCGAGCCGCCCTCGCAAAAATCTCTCTGAACGTCGACGACGACCAGCGCGCGCATGAGACCACGTTATCGCCGCCGAGTCAGGGACCCGAGTCGCTGTGATCATTG
>NZ_DATNJW010000456.1:0-7810 GCF_035603715.1 Mycobacterium sp.
CACTCTGGAGAAGTGGAACCTGGGTTACGACGTTCTCAGCCAACGTAATTCCGGGATCATCCTGGTTCGGGTGTCGGGCTACGGGCAGACCGGTCCAGACGCGCACAAGGCCGGATACGCCTCGGTGGCCGAGGCGGCCAGCGGGCTGCGGCACCTGAATGGCTTCCCGGGTGGACCGCCCCCGCGGCTGGCGTTGTCACTGGGCGACAGCCTGGCCGGAATGTTCGGGGCGCAGGGAGCGCTGGCCGCGCTGTACCGGCGCAGCGTCACCGGTCGCGGCCAGGTGGTCGACGTGGCACTCAACGAATCATGCTTGGCAGTACAGGAATCCACGATCCCGGATTTCGACGTCGGCGGGGTGGTGCGAGGTCCGTCCGGCACCCGGCTGGAGGGCATCGCACCCTCGAACATCTATCGCAGCGCCGACGGCTCATGGGTGGTGATCGCCGCCAACCAGAACACCGTGTTCGCCCGGCTGTGCCGCGCGATGGGACGCCCGGAGCTGGCCACCGACGAGCGGTTCGCCACCCACGTCGCGCGCGGACGCAACCAAGACGAGCTCGACAAAATCATCGGCGATTGGGCAGCCGAACGTGAACCCGACGACATCATCGAAACCCTCAGCGCCGCAGGCGTGATCTCTGGTCCGATCAACACCGTCGCCGACGTGGTCAACGATCCTCAGCTGCGGGCCCGCGGCATGCTCGTGGAGCATCACGACGAACGCCTCGGCCGGCCGGTGCTGGGCCCGGGAATAACGCCGCAGCTGTCCGAATCGCCGGGCAGCGTCCGCAATGCCGGCTCGGCACGACCGGGACAGCACAACGACGACGTCTACATCGGCCTGCTCGGTAAGAGCGTCGACGAACTCGAGAAGCTGCGTGCCGAGGAGGTGCTATGAGGACCCACGTCGACATCCGCGAGGTGGCGTTGCGCGACGGGTTGCAGATCGAGAAGCCAATCTCGTTGTCGGCCAAGCTGGAACTGTTGGCAGCCGTCGCCGCCACCGGCGTGCGCGAGGTGGAGGCCACCGCGTTCGTGTCCCCATCGAAGGTGCCGTCGATGGCCGATGCCGCCGAGCTTGCCGCCGAACTGCGCCACTACCCCGACATCGAATTCTCGGCGCTGGTCGCCAGCCCCAACGGCGCCAAGCGGGCTGTCGCCGCCGGGCTGCGTTCGATCGAATACGTGGTGGCGGCCAGCGACGCGTTCAGCAAAGCCAACGTCGGACGCGGCAGTGCCGAGGCGACCGATCAGATCGGCGAGATCGTCGCCATCGCCCACGACAGCGATGTCACGGTCGAGGTCATCGTCGCCACGGCGTGGGATTGCCCCTTCGACGGACCAACGCCGCCGCGGCGGGTTCTCGACATCGCCGCGGCCGCAAGCGATCGCGGCGTCGACCGATTTTGCATCGCCGACACGATCGGCACGACCACGCCGGGCCGGGTGCGCTCGCTGATCGCCCAACTGCGCCCGGTTCTCGGTGAGCTGCCATTGGGCGGGCATTTCCACAACACCCGCGGCGCCGGGCTGGCCAGCGCATACGCGGCGGTCGAGTCGGGAGTTACCCGGTTGGACGCCTCGGTCGGCGGGCTTGGCGGTTGTCCGTTCGCGCCCGGCGCCACCGGCAACATCGCCACCGAGGACCTGGTGTACCTGCTGCGCGACAGCGACATCGACGTCGACATCGACCTGCCCGCCGCCATCGCTGCGGCCGGCGTCGCGAAGTCGGTTGTCGGCCACGACTTGCCCAGTGCCCTACTACGTGCCGGTGACCGGATGCAGCGCTGATGCCGACCGCAGTCGTGACTACGAAGGGCCGCCAGACCCGGGCTGCCCTCGAGCAGGCCGCCCGAAAGCTGTTCGCCGAGCGCGGCTTCCACGGCACCACGCTGGCCGACATCACCTCTGCTGCCGGCAAGTCCGCCGCGGTGTTCTATCGGTACTTCGACGACAAAGAGGACCTCCTTGCCGCGCTTGCGGAGTCGTTTCTGCACGAGGTACTGACGCCATCCGGGCTGAATCTGCATCTGCCCGACTCCCCCGGTGACGACGCGTTCTTCACGTCGGTGGTGACCGGCTACTGGAACATGTTCAAGCAGAACATCGGCATCATGATCGCGATCGCACAACTGGCCGCCACCCAGCAACGGTTCGCCGCCGTTCAGAACGAATTTCGTCGATTCGGGATGGACATCGTCGCCGCCTCGGTGCGACATGTGCAGCAGCACGGCTACGCGTCCGACCTCAACCCCGAACACATCGCGGCTGCCATCGCTCTGCTGTTCGAGAACTTCACCACGGTGTTCGTCGGACGCTCCGGTCTGGGCATGGAGATGAGCGACGAAGACGCTATCGCTACCCTCGCGACGGTGTGGAAGAAAACCCTGTACGGTATCTAAGGAGATCACTGTGGATTTCACGCTGCCCGAACATCTTCCGGGTCTACTGGCCGACATGGATGCGTTCATCGAACGCGAGATCGTCCCGCTGCAGGCGGAGAACATGCAGTACTTCGACCAGCGTCGCGAGCATGCCCGCACCGACTGGGACAACGACGGCATCCCCACTCGGGAATGGGAAGACCTGCTCTCGGAGATGCGGCGACGGGCGGACAAAGCCGGCTGGCTGCGCTACGGGCTACCGGCATCGCTGGGCGGCCGCGACGGCACCAATCTCGACATGGCGGTGATTCGGGAGCATCTGGCGCACAAGGGCCTTGGGCTACACAACGACCTGCAGAACGAGTCGTCGATCGTCGGGAACTTTCCGCAGGTGATCATGATGGAACGCTTCGGTTCCGACGAGCAACGCGCCGCATGGTCCGAGGCGCTGATCACCGGGGAACGCTCGATGGCGTTCGGGCTCACCGAACCACTGCACGGCTCCGATGCGACCTGGCTGGAAACCCACGCAAAATCCGATGGTGACGACTGGATCATCAACGGCGCCAAGAGATTCAACACCGGCGTGCACCGCGCCACCCACGATCTGATCTTCGCTCGCACGTCCGGCGAACCGGGACAGGCCCAGGGCATCACCGCTTTCCTGGTGCCCACCGACACGCCAGGCTTCCAGGTCCCGTACTACTGGTGGACGTTCAACATGCCCACCGATCACGGCGAAGTCGAACTGACCGACGTGCGGGTGCCCGCCGACGCGGTGCTCGGCGAGGTCGATCGCGGTCTGGAGGTAGCACAGACATTCCTGCACGAAAACCGCATTCGCCAAGCCGCCAGCAGCCTGGGCGCGGCTCAGTACTGCATCGACCGCGCCGCCGAATATGCCGGCAAACGAAAGGTCTTCGGCAAGGCGCTGTCGGCCAACCAGGCCGTGCAATGGCCGCTGGCCGAACTGCAAACCGAAGCGCAGATGGTGCGGCTGCTGGTCCAGTACGCGGCCTGGCACCTCGACCGCAACCACCACATGGAAGTGTCGGACAAGGTGTCGATGGCCAACTATCGCGCCAACCGGCTGGTGTGCGACGCCGCCGATCGTGCAATGCAGATCTTCGGTGGCCTCGGTTACAGCCGCCACGAGCCGTTCGAGCACATCTATCGCCACCACCGGCGCTACCGGATCACCGAGGGCGCCGAAGAGATCCAAATCCGCCGAGTTGCCCAGCGCCTGTTCAAGTTCGGCCGCAAGTGAGCGTCGCGGACGAACTGGCACCGAGACTTGCCGCGGTGCTGGAGCCTGCGCTCGGCCCGGGCACCGCGATCGAAGATCTGCGCA
This sequence comes from Mycobacterium sp., assembly GCF_035603715.1. Lineage (GTDB taxonomy): Bacteria > Actinomycetota > Actinomycetes > Mycobacteriales > Mycobacteriaceae > Mycobacterium. The sequence goes on from NZ_DATNJW010000456.1 coordinate 3,739, forward strand.
CGCTGACCGGCGGAGCCAGCAGAACAACCTGGGCGTTCAATGCCACCACGGGCGAGCAGCGACGTGCGCTGATCCTGCGCACCGGGCCGCCCGACGAGGTGCACGCCGGCATGGAACTGGAAGCCCGCGCTCAACGCGCCGCGGCCGCCGCCGGCGCGCCGGTCCCCCACATCGTCATCGCCGACGATTCCATTGCGGCCCTTGGCAATCCGTTCCTGATCTGCGATGCGATCGCTGGCGAGACCATCGTCCGTCGCATCCAGCGTCAGCTGGATGACCCAGGCCGTCGACGACTGCTGAGTCAGTGCGCCGAAGCGCTGGTCGCGATCCACCGCGCCGACCCAAACCTGCCCGGCATCAGTGCCGACGATCAGATGGCCGCCTGGCGCGACGAGCTGGACGCCATCGGTGACACCACCGCCACGTTCGAGTGGGCGTTCCGGTGGCTGGCCGACAACCGGCCGGCGCCCTCGCCACCGCGTCTGGTGCACGGCGACTTCCGGATGGGCAACCTCATCGTCGATAAATCCGATCTGGCGGCCGTGCTGGATTGGGAGCTGGTGCACGTCGGTGAGATCTACGAAGACCTGGCCTGGTTCTGCATCCGGGCCTGGCGGTTCGGCGCACCGTTGGACCTCGCGGCCGGTGGTCTGGGCAGTATCGAGGATTTCCTTGATGACTACGAAAAAGCCGGGGGCGCCGCGGTCGACCGGTCTGCATTTCACTGGTGGCTGGTGCAGGCCACTTTGCGCTGGGGTGTCATCTGCCGCTACCAGGCCGAACGCCACCTCAGCGGACAAACTCCGTCCGTGGAACTCGCGACCATCGGTCGTCGCGTCTGCGAGACGGAATGGGACTTGCTCAACTTGCTCGATAACGCGGTCGCGCATGCCGGTTGAGCGCCTAGGGTTGTGCTGTGGTTACACCTGATCAGGCAATCGACGCAATTCGCTCAACCGGCGGGGCGCAACCCGGCAGTCGGGCCCTGCACGCCAAGGGGAAGCTCTACCGCGGCACCTTCACCGCCACCCCCGAGGCTGCCGCGCTCTCCCGTGCCGCGCATCTCAGCGGCGCGGCGGTACCCGCGCTGATCCGGTTCTCCAGCGGCTCGGGCAATCCGCAGCAACCGGACAACGCGCCCGGCGTGCGCGGGTTGGCGGTGAAATTCACGCTTCCAGACGGGTCGACGACCGATGTGTCCACCCAGACCGCGAAACTGTTCCCGGCCAGCACCCCCGACGGCTTCATCTCGCTGCTGCGGGCGTCGCGTCCCGGTCCGACCGCCCCGCTGCGACTCATCGGATACATCGCCACCCATCCGCGCTTTGTCAAGGCGCTGCCGGTCGTCAAGGAAGCGAACAAGGTGCCGGCAAGCTACGCCACCGTGTCCTACCACGGTCTGCATGCGTTCCGCTGGATCTCCGCCGACGGCAGCGACCGATTTGTGCGCTATCACCTGCAGCCGTCAGCAAGCGAGGAGTTCCTTTCGCCGGACGTCGCGAAGAGCAAGGGCGCGGACTTCTTGATCGACGAACTCGACAAACGCATTGCGGCCCAGCCGGTTCGGTTCGAATACCAGGTTCAGATCGCCGCGCACGGCGACTCGACCGTCGACCCGTCCAAACCCTGGCAGAGCACTCAAACCGTCACCGTCGGCACCATCGAGATCACCGGCGTCGAGACAGAACGAGAGCACGGCGGCGACATCGTCGTATTCGACCCGATGCGCGTCACCGACGGCATCGAGGCCTCCGACGACCCGGTCCTGCGGTTCCGCACGCTGGCGTACTCCGCCTCGGTGAAGCTGCGCACGGGCGTCGAGCGAGGTCCCGAAGCGCCCGCGATCTGATGACCTCCGCGCACGGTCGCCCCACCGCCGCGGAACTCATCGCCGCGGTGGCGGAATTCCTGGAGACCGATGTGCGGGAGTCAACCGCGGGCCAAGTCAACTTCCATTCCCGGGTCGCGGCCAACGCGCTGCGCATGGTCGAGCGAGAACTGCTCGGCGACGCTGAAGCAGCCGACGACGTCGCGGGGGCACTGGCCCGCGTCGGGTGCGTCGATGAAGCTCAACTGGCTGCTGCCATCCGGGCCGGCGACCTCGACGGGGCCGACGACCACGTGCGATCGGCGCTGCGGGCGCTGGTCGGCCGCCGGCTGGCCGCCGCGCACCCCGGTTACCAGGACGAGTAGGGAGAATCGCCATGCCCGCTGCCCAGATCGTCGTCGACTTGGCCGATGAACTCTTCGCGGCCATCGAGCGCGGCGACGAGGCGCGACTGGTTGAGCTCTTCGACGACGACATCGCGGTGTGGCGGGCCGGCGGGCGCCGCGACGACGACAAGCAGCGGGCGCTGAAGGTCTTGCGGTGGTTCATCGGCGTCACCGCCGAGCGCAGCTACGAGATCCTCGACCGGCAGCTGTTCCCCGACGGCTTCGTGCAACAGCACGTCCTGCACGCGACCGGCACCAACGGCGGATCGATCGCTTTGCGGGTGTGCATCGTTATCAAGTTGAGTGTCTCTTCGGGTTCTCATGCCCTGATCAGACGTATCGATGAGTATTTCGACCCGGCGGAGCTCGCGCCGATAATGAGCTAGCCGACAACGGAGGGAGCGCCCATGACCAACGTCGACACACTGCTGAACGATCCGGACACCGCCGGGGTGTGGAGCCTGGATCCCGACCGCTCAACCGTTAACTTCAAGATCAAGAACTTCTGGGGCCTGATCAACGTCAAAGGCCACTTCACCGGCGTCAGCGGCGACGGCCAGGTCACCGGTAAAGGCGCGATCTTCGGGCGCCTCGATATTGCGGTCGCCTCGTTGCGCACCGGCATCGGTAAGCGCGACGAGCATCTGCGATCGGCCGATTTCTTCGACGCCGACCGCTATCCGGACATCAGCGTGGTGGTGACCGCCGTCGAGCCCGGCACCGGCAACGACGCCGCCCTGCGGGCCACGTTCAGCATCAAGGGGGTCACGGCGGAGGTGCCGTTGCCGGTCCACGTCAGTGCGCTCGCCGACGGCTCGGTGCAGGTGTCTGCGAAAACCGAGATCGACCGCGACCAGTTCGATGTCAGCTGGAACCGGCTGGGCATGGTCGCGAAGACGGCGACGGTGTCGGCCGACGCGTACTTCGTGCGGGCGCCGCGGTAACTGTCGCCGGGCAGTACGATCTGGACCGTGTCTGCCACCAATCCCCTGCGGATTCTCGTGTACAGCGACAACGCCAACACCCGACAGGCCGTCATGACGGCGTTGGGTAAGCGAGTGCATCCGGACCTGCCGGAGCTGAGCTATATCGAGGTCGCGACCGGGCCGGTCGTGATCCAGCAGGTGGACGCGGGCGGCATCGATCTGGCCATTCTGGATGGCGAGGCGAGCCCCGAAGGCGGCATGGGGATCGCCAAGCAGCTCAAAGACGAAATCGACCAGGGACCGCCGATTGTGGTGTTGACCGGCCGACAAGACGACGCCTGGCTGGCCAGCTGGTCACAGGCCGAGGGTGCGGTCCCCCACCCCATCGATCCGATCCGGCTCAGCCGGACCGTGCTCGAGTTGCTGCGCACCCCGGTGCAGTAGCTGGTCACCCGGCCCAGAAAGCGCACACGGCCCAGCCGCTCACCGGGGCTCAACGGCTCGCCACGACTCTCCCGAAAATGAGCCAAATCGCTTAGTGTTCTTGACAATTGGCAGTCGTCACCCGGTCGGGCCGTTGCCATCTGTTTCGCGGTGTTCACCGTCCGTCCAGCTGTGGTTGAGGTCACAACTAACCTGCTGAGCGCAGGACCGCACACGGTCGCTAGGCTGTGGTTGCGCTCACAGTCCAGCCCTTCGACCAGAGTGAGGAAGCGTCGTCGCGAGATGAATCTCTACCTACCCATTCTCGTACTCGGAGGGATCGCCGCAGCCTTTGCGCTCGGCTCGGTCGCACTCGGCCAACTCACCGGCCCGAAGCGGTTCAACCGCGCCAAGCTGGAGGCCTACGAATGCGGCATCGAGCCCAGCGACCAGCCGGCTAACGCACCGCACGCCGGCAGCGGACAGCGGTTCCCGGTGAAGTACTACCT
>NZ_DATNJW010000457.1:0-2598 GCF_035603715.1 Mycobacterium sp.
TGCGGTGGTGTGTGGCGCGGGTCGGTGCCGTGCTCTGCGGTACCAGTCTTGGATGCGATCTGCACGCCGGGGATCGCCCCTTTCTGCTGAGTGACATTCTCGGCGCCGACCATTAACTCAGTTAGCTTAGCCGCGACCTGCGGGGACACCGCACGGCGCTGTTGGTGCGGCGCGGTCGTGCTGATGTTAGCCAGGTCAGGTCCCTGCAGGCCGTCAACCAGGTAGGGCTGCATGGTGATGCCGGCATTGGCGATGGTAGCCGCAACGACCGCATTCTCCAGCGGCGTCAACGCGACATCTTTCTGGCCGATGCTCGACATGCCCAGCGCAGCCGCGTCGGGTATCGGTCCGATGGTCGATTGGGCGACCTGAAGCGGGATCGGCTCCGGGACGACGTCCAGGCCGAACGATCGCGCGGTGCTGCGCAGCGCGTCGGTACCGGTGAGCAGGCCCAACTGGACGAATGCGGTATTGCACGACCGGGCGAATGCCTCACGCAGCGTGACGGTTTCGGCGCTGTCGCAGGGCGCGTCGCCGTAATTCTCCAGGCTCGCGGTGCTGTCCGGCAGTGGAATCGACGCCGCCGACGTGAGCGCATCGTCCTCGGTCGCGCCGTTCTGCAACGCGGCCGCAGTGGTGATCACCTTGAACGTCGAACCAGGTGGATACGTCTGCGAGATCGCGCGATTGATCAGTGGCGAGTGCGGGTCGTCGCGGAGTTGCTGCCAGGTGTGCGCCTGTTGCTCGGGGTCGTGTGAGGCAAGCTGATTGACGTCGTAGGACGGCGAGGACACCAGCGCCAGAATCTTCCCGGTGGACGGCTCTAGCGCGACGACCGCGCCGCGGCACGGCCCGTTGCAGCCCTGCTGCATCGCGTCCCAACCGGCTTGCTGGATACGCGGGCTGATGGTGGTGTCCACCGTGCCGCCACGGGGGTCGCGACCGGTGAAGAAGTCGGCCAGCCGGCGGCCGAACAACCGCTGATCGGATCCGTTGAGCAGGGGATCCTCGGCCCGCTCCAGGCCGGTGCTCGAGTAGCGCAGCGAATAGAACCCGGTCACCGGGGCGTACACCGCGGCGTTGGGGTACACCCGCAGGAAACGAAAGCGGCTGTCGGTGGCCACCGAGTACGCCAGCAGCTGACCGTTCGCGGTGATCTGGCCGCGCTGCCGGGAGTACTCGTCCATCAGCACGCGCTGGTTGCGGGGGTCAGACCGCAGCCCGTCGGCGGTGAAGACCTGAGTGAGCGTGGCGTTGAACAACAACAGCACGATCAGCGCCATCACGGTCATCGAAATCCGGCGTAGAGAGGTGTTCATACCCGCTCGATCACCTCGGTGTTAGCGCCCGCGATCGGCGAGGTGTTGCGCGGCTTGGTACGGAACGGCCGCCGCGCCGCATGCGAGATGCGCACCAGGATCGCCAGCAGCACGTAGTTCGCCAACAGCGACGAGCCGCCGTAGGACATCCAGGGTGTGGTCAGCCCGGTCAACGGAATGAGGTTGGTGACGCCGCCGACGACAATGAACAACTGGATGGCCAGCGTGGAAGCCAGACCCGCGGCCAGCAGCTTGCCGAAGCTGTCCCGCACCGCGATGGCGGTCCGCATGCCGCGGACGATCACGATGGTGTAGAGCATCAGCAGGCCGGCCAACCCCACCAGGCCGAGTTCTTCACCGAACGCCGCGGTGATGAAATCGGTTGCCGCAGCAGGCACGGTGTCCGGCTGCCCGTTGCCCAGACCGGTGCCGAAGACGCCGCCGGTGGCGAAGCTGAACAGCGACTGCACGATCTGGTAGCCGGTGTTGTCCGGATCGGCGAACGGGTCCAGCCAAGTCTGCACCCGAACCCGGACGTGAGCGAACATGTAGTACGCGGCAACGCTGCCCAGTGCGAACAAGGCCAAGCCGAGGACTACCCAGCTGAACCGTTGGGTGGCCAGGTAGACGACCACCAAAAACGACGCGTAGAGCAAAAGCGAAGTGCCCAAGTCTTTTTCGAAGACCATCACGGCGATCGAGGCAACCCAGGCCCCGAGCAGCGGAGCGAGGTCACGCGGCCGGGGCAGATCCATTCCCAGCACATGCTTGCCCGCGCTGGTGAACAGCCCGCGCTTGGCCACCAACACGGCCGAGAAGAAAATCAGCAACAAGATCTTCGAGAATTCGGCGGGCTGGATCGAGAAGCCCGGCAAGCGAATCCAGATTTTGGCACCGTTCTGCTCGGACAGCGATTTCGGCAGCAGCGCCGGAATGGCGAGGAAAACGAGTCCGGTCAGCCCGCATACGTAGCCGTAGCGAGCCAGCTGCCGATGGTCCTTCAACGCGATCACCACGAACGCAAAGGCGCCTACGCCGACCAGCGTCCACAGGATCTGCGGGCTCGTCACGGCGCGGCCACTCCCCTCGGCCAGCCGCTCGTCGAGATCGAGCCGGTGAATCATCACCAAACCCAACCCGTTGAGCAACGCCACGATCGGCAACAGCAACGGATCCGCGTAGGGCGCATAGCGTCTGACGGCCAGGTGCGCAACGGCGAACGCCGCCAAGAAGCCGGCGGTGTAGGTGAGTATTTCCCAGCCGATCTCGCGTTCCTGGT
>NZ_DATNJW010000458.1:0-3476 GCF_035603715.1 Mycobacterium sp.
GTGGACGGCGATGCCCCCGACGTCGGCGTCGAGCAGTTCGCATTCGCCGGTGTGGATGCCGGCGCGGATCTGGATGCCCAGTGTCTCGGCGTCGGTGCGCAACGCCTCGGCGCAGCGAATGGCCTGCGTGGGGCCGTCGAAGGTGATCAGGTGGCCGTCGCCGGTGTGCTGCACCAGCGTGCCGCCGAATCGTTGCGTGAGGTCGGCGGTGATCTGGCGAAAGCGCTGCAGCACCGCACGCCAGCGCTCGTCGCCCGTGGCTGCGGCGTGTTGTGTCGAGGCGACGATGTCGGTGAACAGCACGGTGCGCAGGGCGCGACGTGACTGGGACGGCGCGGCGTGGCTGCCGGTGAGGAACTCCTCGACCTCGGTCAGGATCCGGTCGGGATCGGCGAGCCAGGGCGCGTGGTCCCTGCCCTCAACTTCGAGCAACCGCGCACCGGGGATGTGGTCGGCGAGGTACCGGCCGCACTGCACCGGAACGACTTCGTCGCGGGCATGGATGACCAGGGTGGGCGCGCTCATCGTCGGCAGGATCGGCCGCACGTCAATCCGGAAATTCGCTTCGAATGCCGCCCGCGCCATCCCGGGGCTAGCGCTCATGCGCTCCACCATCGCAAGCAGGCGTATCGACCGCACCGACGGCAGCAGAGCCTTGGCCGCCTCGCCGCTGCCCCACGCCGAGACGGCGGCGCGGCACCAAGCCTGCCAGCGGGCGAGCTGCTTCACCGAGGGCGCGTAGTCCTCACCCAGGTCGCGCACGAGGCGCGCCCGCTGCTCGGCCGGATCGCGGTCCAAGTCATCCCAGCCGTCGGCCAAGGAGTACGCGGAGGTGCCGGTAAGAATCAACGCCCGCGTTCGCTCCGGTCGTGTTGCCGCGAAGACGATGGAGGCCGGGCCACCCTCGCTAGCCCCGAAAAGCACCGCTCTTTGGAAGCCGACGGCATCCATGACAGCCTCGATCTCGGCCGCCCGATCATCCAGCGTGCGAACTTTCGGCGCCGGGTCCGACAGCCCCGCCCCGGCCTTGTCGAACAGAAGAACGCGACAAAACCTGGAGAGCCGCTCGAAGAAGGCCACAAATTCGGGAATGGTCCAATACAGTTCGATGTGGCTGGCGAACGATCCGGCGACGACGAGCTCGACCGGCCCGTCGCCGAACACCTGATACGCCAGACTCAGATCGCCGCACTTGGCGTATGACGTCTCCGCCATGGCATGAGCGTACTGCTGATCCCACCGCGCGCCGGGGCACGCCGCATCGCGGTCCCTGCGTGCAACTCGGCGCACCCCAGGCAGCTCGTGAATGTGGGGCCGTTGGCCAGCACTGGGGCGTGGCGCCGGTTGGATCTGAATGCGACTCACCTGTCAACGATGTCGTGGACTCAGACACCGCCAAAGCGCGCAGACTAAGTCTGTTATCTGCGACCGGTGGCCGGGGCGAGGCGGCTCAACCCGCGCAGAATCCACGGTGCGCGCCTCGCGATCGCCTCCACGGTGCGGTCCGAGCGGCGCATCGCCGTCCGACGGCCAGGAGTGGGCATTGACGCCAGTTCCGCCTCGGTCGATCCGGCCGGTGGACCGTGGCGATTGACCGCCAGGAGTTGCCAGATGCCGGGCACGCCGCGCAGCTCGACGCTGCCGCGGTCCTCAAAACCCGTGCCCGAACCGACGACCAGGTCACACACGGTGCGGGAGACGAGGATTTCGCCGGCGCCGGCCTGGCCGAGGATCCGCGCGGCGATGTGTACGGCGAGCCCCCCGATGTCGCGGTCCAGCAGTTCGCATTCGCCGGTGTGGATGGCAGCGCGGATCTGGATGCCCAGGGTCTCCGCGTCAGCGCGCAGGGCCTCGGCGCAGCGGATGGCCTGCGTCGGGCCGTCGAAAGTGGCGAGGTGGCCGTCGCCGGTGCTCTTGACCACCGTGCCGCCGAATCGCTGGGTGAGTTCGGCGGTGATCTCACCAAAGCGCTGCAGCACCGCGCGCCACCGCTGGTCGCCCGTCGCCGCGGCGTGTTGGGTGGAGGCGACCATGTCGGTGAACAACACGGTGCGCAGGGCGCGACGTGACGGCGACGGTGCGGCATGGCCGCCGGTGAGGAACTCCTCGATCTCTGTCAGGATCCTGTCGGGCTCGCTGGACCAGGGCACGGGGGCCACGCCCTCAACCTCGAGCCACCGCGCGCCCGGGATGTGGTCGGCGAGGTAGCGGCCAGACTGCACCGGAACAGGATCGTCGCGGGCATGGATGACCAGGGTGGGCGAGCTGATCGTCGGCAGGATCGGCCGCACGTCGATCCGGAACCCCGCTTCGACTGCCGCCCGCGCCATCCCCGGGCTCGCGCACATCCGCTCGATCATCCCGAGCTGGCGCATCGACCACCGCCCCGACGGGTAGCCAATATTCATCATCGCACCGGTGCCCCACGCCGAGCGGACAGTGCGGCCGAATTCCTGCACTCGGGCGATCTGCTCCGCCGATGGCCAGTACTTCTCGTCCACCTCGCGATACGCGCTCGCCATGCTTGCCCGCAGCTCGGCCGGGTCGCGGTCGACATCGTCCCACCCCCAATCGCCTGCCGTGAACGAAAACGTGCTGGTCAGGACCAACGCCCGGGTTCGCTCCGGTCGTGTTGCCGCGAAGACGATCGCGGGAGGGCCGCCATCACCCAGGGCGAAGAGGACCGCGTTGCCGAAGCCGACGGCGTCCATGATGGCTTCGATCTCGGCCGCTCGATCATCCAGCGTGCGAACGTGCGGGACCGGGTCCGACAGCCCGAACCCGGCCTTATCGAACAGGACGACGCGACAGAACGTGGCGAGGTGGTCGAAGAAAGCCTTGATTCCGGGCGCGGCCCAGACCAGCTCGACGTGCCAGACGAACGGCGCGACGAAGACCAGCTCGACCGGCCCGTCGCCAAACACCTGATACGCCAGGCTCAGATCGCCGCACGTGGCGTATGACGTCTCCGCCATGGCATGAGCGTAGTGCTGATCTCACCGCTCGCGGGGCGCGAGTGACAATGGGGTCGTTTGCCAGCAGTGGGACTCCGGCTGTTTATCTGCGTTTTATCTGCGTTCGGTGGCCGGGGCGAGGCGGGCCATCCCGCGCAGGATCCAGGGTGCGCGCCTGGCCATCGCGGCCACGGCGCGGTCCGAGCGGCGCATCGCGGTCCGAGGGCCGGGCGTGGGGATCGACGCCAGTTCCGCCTCGGCCGAACCCGCCCGCGGGCCGTGGCGATCGACCGCCAGCAGTTGCCAGGTGCCGGGCACGCCGCGCAACTCGACGCTGCCGCGGTCCTCAAAACCCGTGCCCGAGCCGACGACCAGGTCACACACGGTGCGGGAGACGAGGATTTCGCCGGCGCCGGCCTGGCTGCAGATTCGCGCGGCGATGTGGACGGCGATGCCCCCGACGTCGGCGTCGAGCAGTTCGCATTCGCCGGTGTGGATGCCGGCGCGGATCTGGATGCCCAG
>NZ_DATNJW010000459.1:0-11117 GCF_035603715.1 Mycobacterium sp.
CGGAGGTGGCGATGCCGGAGGCGGCGGCGGTGGCGATGCCGGAGGAGGCGCCCTGTGACGTGTGTCGCCTAAGCGTTGACGGCCGCGCTCAGCGCCAGCAGCCGCGACGTGGCCCGCAGGTACTTCTTGCGAAAGCCGCCGGCCAGCATCTCCTCGCCGAAAATGCGGTCGAGCCTCTCCCCCGACGCCAGCACCGGTATGCCGGCGTCGTAGAGCCGATCGGTCAAGGCCACCAGTCGGAGCGCGACGTTCTGGTCGTCGACGGTGTGCACCCCGATCACACAGACCATCGTCACGCCGTCGACCAGCGCCAGGTAGCGCGACGGATGCATGGTGGCCAGATGGGCGCAGAGCGCGTCGAAGTTATCCAGGGTCGCGCCTGCCACGGTCGCGGCACGAGCGGCTACCTCGTCGTCGGACGGCGGCTGCGGCGCGGGTGGCAGGTCGCGGTGCCGGTAGTCGGGCCCCTCAATCCGGACCACATCGAATATCGCTGCCAGCGTGCTGATTTCACGCAGGAAGTCGTCGGCGGCGAAGCGCCCCTCGCCGAGCTGCTCGGGCAGGGTGTTGGAGGTGGCGGCCACCGACACACCGCGCTCGACGAGCTGGGAGAGCAGCCGCGAAATCAGCGTGGTGTTGCCCGGGTCGTCCAGCTCGAACTCGTCGATGCACAGCAGCGTGTAATCGGCCAGCAGATCGATGCATTCGACAAAACCGAACACCCCGGCGAGCTGAGTGAGCTCCATGAACGTCGCAAAAGCTTTGGGGTGGGCCGGATCATCGGGCAGCTGACGATAGGCGGCGGCCAACAGATGCGTCTTGCCGACGCCGAAACCACCGTCCAGATACAGCCCGACACCGGGCGTGGCTTCCCGTCTGCCGAGAAGCCTTCTGCGGCCGCGACGGCGTTCGACGGCCCGCTCGCAAAACTGTTGACACACCACAACAGCAGCCGATTGACTCGGCTCGGCCGGGTCGGGGTGATAGCTCGCGAAGCTCGCGTCGGCGAAAGTCGGCGGCGGCGTCAGCTGAGCGATCAGCCGTTCCGGTGACACGGTGGGCTGCCGGTCGACCAGTCCAGCAACCCCGCGCATGCAGGCACCCTACCGACGTGCTCCAATCATCGGCATGGCTGACGGTGCCGCTGGATTGCAGCTGCGGCTGCTTGGCTCCACCCGCGACCTCGACGGCGCCGACCTGCCCGATCTCTACGGCTACCCCACCGACCACGACGGCGTGTGGCTGCGCGCGAACTTCATCGCCAGCCTCGACGGTGGCGCGACCTTCGGCGGTAAATCCGGCCAGCTGGGCGGCCCGGGCGACCGGGCGGTGTTCCACGTGTTGCGCGAAGTCGCCGACGTGATCCTGGTCGGCGCGGGCACCGTGCGGGCCGAGGGCTACTCCGGGGCACGCCCAACCGTCGCGCAGCGTCAGCGCCGGCAGGCTCGCGGGCAAAGCGAAGTTCCGCCGTTGGCGATCGTCACCAGATCCGGCCACCTGGACCGGGATTTGCCGGTGTTCACCCGCACCGAGGTGCCACCGATGGTGTGTACCTGTGCGGCGGCGGCCGACCAGACCCAGCGCACGTTGGCCGGCCTGGCGGACGTGGTCGACTGTTCGATCAACGACCCGGCCCAGGTGGACTCCGCCGCGGTGCTCGCGGTGCTGGCCGAACGCGGTGTGCCTCGGGTGTTGACCGAGGGGGGCCCCACGCTGTTCAGCTCGTTCGTCGAAAACGGCCTGCTGGACGAACTGTGCCTGACCATCGCACCGACCCTGGTGGGCGGCCAGGCAGGCCGGATCGCCACCGGCCCCGAGCAGGTGCTGACTGGAATGCGGCGGGCCCACGTCCTCACCGACGACGACGGCTACCTGTACACGCGGTACGTGCGCGAGGCCTGATCGATCGAGCAATGGCTACTGTGGTCGGCATGAGCCGGCGCGCCGCATTCACCACGTCGCTGATTGTGGTGACCGTATTGCTGGCCGGCTGCGCACCTGGACTGGCCGCCAATCCGCGTTTTGCCACCAACGCCGGCGCCCGGCCGCAGGGAAAGGCAACGAAGACGACGGCGCCCAATGCCCCGCCGCCGATTGCCAAGCCGAAGAACGACTTGCCGTGGCACGACTGCACAGCGCGGGGTTTCGGCGACGCGGCGGTCCCCGCGCCGGTGGGTGTCAAGCTGGAATGCTCAAGCTATGACGCCGATCTCGACCCGGTCAACGGCGCCGCCGGGACGCTGAGCATCGGCGTGATGCGCGCTCGCTCGGCCCAGACGCCCGGTGATGCCGGCCCGCTGGTCTTCACCACCGGTTCGGACCTGCCGTCGTCGCGGCAACTGGCCGTGTGGCTGGCGCGTGCCGGCGCCGATGTGTTGCAAAAACACCCCATCGTGTCCATCGACCGCCGCGGGATGGGCTCATCGAGCCCGATCGACTGCCTGGATCAGTTCGACCGCCAGGAGATCCACGATCAGGCGCAGTTCCAGGCGGGCAACGATCCCGTCGCCAATCTCGCCGACATCGTGCAAAACGCGACCACCAGCTGCACCGACACCATCGCGCCCGGCGACTCCGCCTACGACAACACCCACGCCGCCACCGATATCGAAAGGCTGCGCAGCACCTGGGACGTGCCCGCGTTGGCGCTGATCGGCATCGGAAACGGCGCCCAGGTGGCGCTGTCCTACGCCAGCGCCCACCCGGACCGGGTCGCCAGGCTGGTGCTCGACTCGCCGGTGGCGCTCGGTGTGGGCGCCGAAGCTGCGGCCGAGCAGAAGGTCAAGGGTCAGGAGGCGGCGCTGGACGCGTTCGCCGCCCAATGCGCGGCGGTGAATTGCCCGCTGGGCCCCGACCCGAAAGCCGCCGTGAGCTCGATGCTGGCCGACGCCCGTGCCGGCCACGGTCCGGCGGGTGCGTCGGTGGCCTCCATCGCCAGAGCCATCAGCATCGCGCTGGGGTTCCCCACCGGCGACCGGGTCGGTACCACCAACGAGCTGGCCACCGCGCTCAACAGCGCCCGTTCCGGTGACACCAACCTGCTGACCAGCCTGATCAACCGGGCACAGGGCACCACCGGCACCGATGGACAATTCGTCAACTCCTGCAGCGACGCGGTGAACCGGCCCACGCCCGACCGCATCCGCGAGTTGGTGGTGGCGTGGGCCAAGCTCTACCCCGAGTTCGGCACGGTCGGCGCGCTCAACCTGGTCAAGTGTGTCTCGTGGCCGAGCACCCAGCCGCCCCAACCGCCGAAGATCCTCAAGGTCAACGTGCTGCTGATGGGCGTGCAGAGCGACCCGATCGTCGGGGAGGAAGGCGTCTCGGCCACGGCCGCCACCATCATCAACGCGACCGCGGCCAGCAAGCGGGTGATGTGGCAGGGCATCGGTCACGGCGCGAGCGTGTACTCGTCGTGCGCGGTCCCCCCGCTGGTCGGCTACCTCGACAGCGGCAACTTGCCCGCCACCGACACCTACTGTCCTGCCTGATCCTTCGGCCCGTATAGGGTGCGCTCGTGACGGCAGTTGAATCCCCACGTAGCGGTCCGCGCGACTGGACGCAGGCCATCTTTGCCCCCCGCACCGCCGCCCCGGGCACTGCGACCGTGCTGCGTTCGATTCTGTGGCCGTTGGCCATCATGGCGGTGATCCACCGCACCATCGTGCTGCCCGCCAACGGCAACATCACCGACGACTTCAAGCCGGTCTACCGCGCGCTGTCGAACTTCCGGCGCGGCTGGGACATCTACAACGAGCATTTCGACTACGTCGACCCGCACTACCTGTATCCGCCCGGCGGCACGCTGATCATGGCGCCCTTCGGTTATCTGCCGTTCGCGGAGTCGCGCTACTTGTTCGTCGCAGTCAACAGCGCCGCCATCGTGCTGGCCGGGTACGTGCTGCTGCGGATGTTCAACTTCAGGCTGACCTCGGTGGCGGCCCCGGCACTGCTGCTGGCGATGTTCTGCACCGAATCCGTCACGAGCACATTGGTTTTCACCAACATCAACGGTGTCATCCTGCTGCTCGAGGTGTTGTTCTTGCGCTGGCTGCTCGACGGTTCGGAAGCCAACAGCGTCAGGCATCAGTGGTGGGCCGGCATCGCGATCGGCCTGGCTTTGGTGGTCAAGCCGGTGCTGCTACCACTGCTGCTTTTGCCGTTCCTGAACCGTCAGTGGCGCGCAGTGCTGGCCGCCCTGGTGGTGCCGGCGGCGTTCAATCTGGCCGCATGGCCCCTGGTGGTCCACCCGATGGACTTCGTCACCCGCACCGTGCCCTACACATTGGGCGTCCGCGATTACTTCAACAGCTCGATCGAAGGCAACGGAGTCTACTTCGGGCTGCCTTTCTGGCTGATCTTGTTTCTGCGGATCCTGTTCACCCTGCTGGCTATCGGCGGCTTGTGGCTGCTGTATCGCTACTACCGGACCCGTGATCCGCTGTTCTGGTTCACCACATCGTCGGGTGTGCTGTTGCTGTGGTCGTGGCTGGTGCTGGCACTGGCCCAGGGCTACTACTCGATGATGCTGTTCCCGTTCCTGATGACGGTGGTGTTGCCCAATTCAGTGATTCGCAACTGGCCGGCTTGGCTGGGCGTCTACGGCTTCCTGACGATGGACAAGTGGCTGCTGCTCCACTGGATGTACATCGGGCGGCCGCTGGACTACCTCAAGATCACCTACGGCTGGTCGCTGCTGCTGATCGTGGTGTTCACCGTGCTGTACTTCCGCTACCTCGACGCCAAGGCCGAAAATCGCCTCGACGACGGGATCGATCCGCCCTGGGTGACGCCTCCGCAACCTCGCGCTAGCGTGGAGGCATGACTTCCTCCGCCCCAAAACTGCAACTCAGCGACGACGAATGGCGCAAGAAACTCAACCCGCAAGAGTTCGACGTGCTGCGTCGCGCTGGAACCGAGCGCCCGTTCGTCGGCGAGTACACCGACACCAAGACCGAAGGCGTCTACCAATGCCGTGCTTGCGGCGCCGAACTGTTCCGCAGCACGGAGAAGTTCGAATCCCATTGCGGCTGGCCGTCGTTCTTCGACCCGGCGAACTCCGACGCGGTGATCCTGCGCCCCGACCACTCGCTGGGCCAGAAGCGCGTCGAGGTGCTGTGCGCCAATTGCCACAGCCATCTCGGTCACGTCTTCGAGGGCGAGGGCTATCCGACGCCCACCGACCAGCGCTACTGCATCAACTCGATCTCGCTGCGCCTGGTGCCGGCCTGACCTTCGCGACACTGAAACCGTTGCGACGACACGCCAGCCGCATTCGCAATCGTTTATGTCTCGCGGCCGGCTCCTGACGCTGGCCGGCTCTTGCGCCAGGTCGCGGCCCTAGTCCACCCGGCTGGCGTGCACTTCCCAGAACGGGGCATGCGCGCGGCCGTCAGTCAGCCACGGTTCGATGGTCCGGAACCGATCGGCCAACGGCTTTATCTGGTCGGCCATTTCGGGACTGCGCGCCAGCATCCGGTCGAAACTCTCCGAGCTCATGTTGATCTGGTAGGTCGTTGGGCCCAGATAGGTGATTTCCCAGCCGGCGTCGGGCAACACCCCCCGGAAGTCGTCCTCGGACAGTGATCGTGGCATCTGGAAACCGTTGACGTTTCCGATGCCGAATTCGAACATGTACAGCCGGGCTCCCGGCTTGGTGGCCCGGTGCAGGGCCCGGGCATAGGACCTCTGCAGCTCCGGCTCGGTCGAAAACGTGTGGTAGAACGCGCAATCCACGACGGTGTCGAAGTGGTTGTCCAGGCCGTCGAGCTTCGTCGCATCAGCCAGCTGGAAGTTCACCGACACCCCGGCCTTGCGGGCGTTCTCACGGGCCCGCTGTACCGCGCCTTCCGAACCGTCAATTCCGGTGGCCGAGTAGCCCTTTGAGGCGTAGTAGATGGCGTGATGGCCCGGACCGGTGCCCGGGTCGAGGACCTCGCCCTTGATTGCGCCGAGCGCGACCAGTTGCTGCACCACTGGCTGCGGGCCGCCGATGTCCCACGGCGTGGCGGCGGGCAGGCCGTGCGCGACCCGCTCGTCGCGATACATCTCTTCGAAACGGGTGGGATCGTTGGGATCGAATTGCGTTGTCATGTCTCCCCCTCTGGAGCAGGTTCAGGGCAGCGAATTCACTAGCTGCTCGACCGGAACTCGCGGCCCGGTGAAGAACGGCGTCTCTTCACGGGTGTGTCGCCGTGCGTCGGTGGCCCGCAGTTCCCGCATCAGGTCGACGATGCGGTGCAGCTCCGGTGCCTCGAAGGCGAGCAGCCATTCGTAGTCCCCGAGTGCGAACGCCGGGACCGTGTTGGCCCGGACGTCTTTGTATTCGCGGGCCGCCATCCCGTGTTCGGCGAGCATGCGCCGACGCTCCTCGTCGGGCAGCAGGTACCACTCATAGGACCGCACGAACGGGTAGACGCAGATGTAGGCGCCCGGTTCTTCGCCGGCCAGAAACGCCGGAATGTGGCTCTTGTTGAATTCGGCCGGCCGATGCAGCGCGACGCTGCTCCACACCGGCGTCGACGCGCGGCCCAGCGTCGTGGTTCGGCGGAAGTCCTCGTAGGTGGCTTGCAGGGCTTCGACCCGTTCGGCGTGCGTCCAGATCATGAAGTCGGCGTCGGCGCGCAATCCGGCGAGGTCGTAGAGACCGCGCACCACGACGCCGTGTTCTTCGCGCTGCTTGAAGAAGGTCGCGGTTTCGTCGACGACGGCCTCGCGGTCTTCGCCGAGTTGCCCAGGGCTGACCGAGAACACCGAGAACATCAGGTATCGAACGGTGGCGTTCAGAGCGTCGTAGTCCAAGCGGGGCATGAGAACTATCGTGCCACGGAGGTTTCGACCGCCTGGATAGTGCTGGTCGCCGCCCGTCCGGCCGCGCCGATGCACGCCGGCACCCCGATCCCGTCGAGATAGCTGCCCGCCACTGCGAGAGTCTGCGGCAGACCGGCCCGCAATTCGGCCACCAGGTCGCGGTGGCCGGGTGCGTACTGCGGCATCGCATCCGGCCAGCGCTGGATGCAGACATCCACCGGGTCGATCTTCAGCTCGAAAACGGTCGCCAGATCGTCGAGCGCCCACGCCAGCAACTCATCGTCGGACGCGCGAGTTGCCAGGTCGTCGCCGAAGCGCCCAAACGAAAGTCGCAACAACTCGACATCGGTGCGCCGCCCCCACTTGCGCGACGACAGCGTAATTGCCTTGGCGTGCAACTGTTCTCCGCTAGCCACCAAAACCCCGGAATTCTGCGGGAAGGCGATCCCGCGGGGCACGGCCATCGCCAGCACCGCCGACGATGCGGTGTCGATGCGCCCGGCCGCCGCCGCGGTGCGCGGTGCGACGGTCTCGACCAGATCGGCGAGTCGCGCGGCCGGGACGGCAAAGATCACCCCGTCGGCCTTCCACTGGGCACCGGTGCTGTCGCGCAACATCCAGCCCCCCGCCGGCACGGCTTCGATGCCGTCCACCGCGGCCGGTACCCACGTGGTCCGGCTGTGCAGAACCAATTCCTCCACCAGCACCCGGTACCCGCCACCCACCGCGCCGAAGATCGGGCCCGCGGTGGCGCTCGTGAGTGCCTGGCGAGCGGCGTCGGTAACACTGGCGGCGCCGGCGTCCAAGCCGGCGGCCAGAGTCGGGGCGGCCGAGCGCAGGCCGATCGTCGCAGCTGATCCCGCGTAGACCCCGCTGAGCATCGGATCCACCGACCGGGCCACCACCTGTTCGCCGAACCGATCGGCGATCAGGTCGGCGACGGCCGGATCGGCGCCGGGCCGCCAACTCAACGGCTGATCCGGTTCCGCGGCGATCCGGGCGAGGGTGGCATCGTTGACCAGACCGGCCATCGACTCCGACGACGACGGGATGCCAATGAGAGTTCCGGTCGGCAGCGGGTGCAGCCGACTCTGGCTGTAAATCAGTGGACGCGCACCCGTTGTGCCGAGTTGGTCGTACGCCAGGCCCAGTTCGGCCAGCAACGCGGGCATTTCGGGTCGGCGCACCACGAACGCCTCGGCTCCGACATCGACGGAAACTCCGGCGATCTGCTCGGTGCGCAGCACGCCGCCGAGCCGGTCTGCGGGGTCGAAAAGGGTAATGGTCGCATCGTCACCGGCGCTCTGCCGTAACCGATAGGCTGCGGTCAGGCCCGAGATTCCGCCGCCGACAACACAATACGAACGAGTCATAGCGAGTGGATCAGCGCTACCAGGTCGGTGAGAATCGCCGGATCGGTTTCCGGTAGCACGCCGTGGCCGAGGTTGAAGATGTGCCCGGCCGCCCCGGCGTCCACGGCACGCCGTCCGTCATCGACCACCGCGCGCGCCGCCTGCTCCACGGTCGCCCAGCCGGCCAGCAGCACCGCCGGATCGAGGTTGCCCTGCAACGCTTTTCCGGCCTCGACCCGCGCCGCGGCGTCGACAAGGGAGGTCCGCCAATCGACACCGACCACCGTCGCACCGGCCGTCGACATGGCACCCAGCAGTTCCGCGGTGCCCACCCCGAAGTGCGTCATCGGCACACCACGATCGGCCAGCGTGGCGAACACCCGCGAACTGTGCGGCAGCACGTAGCGCCGGTAGTCGGCCAGCGACAGCACGCCCGCCCACGAATCGAACACCTGAATCGCATCCACCCCGGCATCGAGTTGTACCCGCAGGAAACCGACGGTCAGGTCTGTCAGCTTCTCCATCAGCGCATGCCAGCACGCCGGTTCGGCCAGCATCATGGCCTTGGTGCGGGCATGGTTGCGGCTCGGGCCGCCTTCGACCAGGTAGGACGCCAGCGTGAACGGTGCGCCGGCGAAACCGATCAGCGGCACCTCCCCCAGTTCACGCACGAGCAGCGAGACGGCATCCGACACCGGCTGAACACCCTGGGGGTCCAACGGCCGCAGGGCGTCGACGTCGGCCGCGGTGCGCACCGGCGCGGCGATCACCGGGCCGACGTCGGCGACGATATCCACGTCGACGCCGGCACCGCGCAGTGGAACCACGATGTCGGAGAACAGGATTGCCGCGTCGACGTCATGCCGGCGGATCGGCTGCAGCGTGATCTCGGCGATCAGCCCGGCGTCGAAACAGGCTTCCATCATCGTGTTCTGCTTGCGCAGCGCCCGGTATTCCGGCAGGGAACGCCCGGCCTGCCGCATGAACCACACCGGCACGCGGGTGGGTTTGCGGGCGGCGGCCGCGGCCAGGTAGGGCGATTCGGGAAGCGTGCGACGGTCACTCATCAGGTTCAATGCTGCCACGACCGCCGTATGACGGGTGCGGCGAGCGGCGCCCCGAGCCGTGCGTAACGTCGTCGTCGTCAACGTCCGTGAGCCAGTGGTCAGGAGCCGGGATGCCAGTTCGCCACCCAGAAGTCAGCTATGACGAGTTCCCCAGCCTGCGAATCGAACGCGCTGACCACGGCGTGCTGCACCTGATTCTTGACGCGCCCGGGCTGAATTCGGTCGGGCCGCAGATGCACCGCGACCTCGCCGACGTCTGGCCGGCCATTGGCCGCGACCCCGGCGTGCGGGCAGTGCTGGTCCGCGGCGAAGGCAAGGCCTTCTCGTCGGGCGGCAGCTTCGACCTGATCGACGAGACCATGGGCGAGTTCGACGACCGGATGCGCATCATGCGCGAAGCCCGCGACCTGGTGCTCAACATGGTCAACTTCGACAAGCCGGTGATCTCGTCGATCAACGGCGCGGCGGTCGGTGCTGGCCTGGTGGTGGCGCTGCTGGCCGACGTGTCGGTGGCCGGACGCACCGCCAAGATCATCGACGGCCACACCAAGCTCGGAGTCGCCGCCGGCGATCACGCCGCCATCTGCTGGCCGCTACTGGTCGGAATGGCCAAGGCCAAGTACTACCTGCTCACCTGCGCGCCGCTGGACGGCGCCGAAGCCGAACGCATCGGTCTGGTCTCGCTCTGCGTGGACGACGACGAGGTGCTCACCACCGCGACGCGCATCGCAACGGAGCTGGCGCAAGGTGCGCAATCGGCGATCCGGTTCACCAAACACAGCCTCAACCATTGGTACCGGACGGCCGCCCCGGCCTTCGAAACATCTCTTGGCCTGGAGTTTTTGAGCTTCGGCGGCCCGGACGTGCGTGAAGGGCTGGCCGCCCACCGCGAGAAGCGCCCGGCACGTTTCACCACTGACTAGGACGACATGACGACCCTGCACCAGCCCACCCGCACCGGACCCTGGCGACCGAAACGGCGCGCCTGTGTCGCCGCGTCGCCGGATAGGTCTAGCGTCAGACGCTGTGACCCGCCAGCAACGACGCGGAGCGGGGCGACGGACAATTGCGGCGCCCGTGACCTCGGCCGCCAGCGACGGGGGGCGCAGCGACGAGGAGGAGCGGCGCGTATGACAGCAGCCGAACCAGTCCCGTTTCGCGAAGCCGTGGCGGCGATGAGCGGAGCCACCGTCCGACCCGAAATCGAGTTGGGCCCCATCCGGCCGCCACAGCGTCTCGCGCCATACAGCTACGCGCTGGGCGCTGAGGTCAAGCGTCCCGAAGTCGACATCGTCCCGGAGCGGTCGGACGGTGACGCGTTCGGGCGGCTGATCCTGCTCTACGACCCCGAAGGCGCTGACGCCTGGGACGGCACCATGCGGCTGGTCGCCTACATCCAGGCCGATCTGGATTCCAGCGAAGCCGTCGACCCGCTGCTGCCGGAAGTCGCGTGGAGCTGGCTGGTGGAGGCGTTGGACGCACGCGCCGAGCAGGTCACCGCGCTTGGCGGTACGGTCACCGCCACCACCTCGGTGCGCTACGGCGACATCTCCGGACCGCCGCGCGCACACCAGCTGGAGCTGCGCGCGTCGTGGACGGCACTCACCACCGACATCGGTACCCACGTCGAGGCGTTCTGCGAAGTGCTCGAGCACGCCGCCGGGTTACCACCGGTCGGGGTGACAGATTTGGGCACCCGGTCGCGCGTTTGACATGGCTCCGGAGTCGGCAGAAGCACCAAACGAGACGCTCGACGACGCGGAATCCGACGTCACCCCGTTGCTGCATCCGTCCGACGGGGTGCCCGACCTGTCCACCACCGTCGGGGAGATCAAGGCCGCCGCGGAGCTGCTCGCCGGCGGCCACGGCCCGTTCGCGGTGGACGCCG
>NZ_DATNJW010000460.1:0-2105 GCF_035603715.1 Mycobacterium sp.
GATACGACTGGCCCTGGGAGGGTGGTGGTTCGTAGTTGGCGGCGAGCCAGGTTGGCGTTGTCGTTTCCTCCGCCGATGAGTTCGGTGCGCTCGCGTCGTTCGGCGTTGATGCGGTCGCGGTGGGCTTGTTCGCGGGTCTGCTTGCGGCGCGGCATCATTGCCGATCGGTCGGTGTCAGGCGAAACCGACATTCCTTCGAACATGTGTGGCGCTCCCAGCGTTTTCATGGGCGCGTTTGTGCTGTTCAGCGTCGTCTTTTGGTGCTGTGGTGAGGGATTCGGCGTGTCAGCGCTGAGATGAAGGACGCGCACGCGGGGTGGCTTTAGGTTTCGGGGTTACCACACCAACCGCAACCAAAGGGCCGTCCGCGTGCGCGTCAGTACTGCATTTAACCGTCTGTTGGCTATTCCCGGGGCATCGGTGACCGGTGTCGTTGTCAGCGAGCGCGATGTCGAAGTCACGTTGCGTCCTACCGCTCGGCTACTGAGCTGCCCGTGCGGCAAACGCCAGCGAAGCTCCTACGATCGGCGACGGCGCCGCTGGCGGCACCTCGATCTTGGCCGATGCAGGCTGTGGCTGGTCTATGAGATCCGCCGCTTGAACTGCCCGGTCTGCGGGGTGATCACCGAAGAACTGCCCTGGGCCAGACCCGGCGCCCGGCACACCCGCGATTTCGAGGACATGGTGCTGTGGCTGGCCCAGCGCACCGACCGCACGACAGTGGCGGCCCTGATGCGCTGCGCCTGGGAGACCGTCACCGCGATCATCAACCGCGGGGTCGCTGAACTGCTCGACCAACGCCGACTCGACACCCTCTACCGCATCGGTGTCGACGAAATCTGTTATCGCCACCCACACCGCTATCTGACCATCATCGGCGACCACGACACCGGCACTGTCATCGACATCCAGCCCGGACGCAGTGAAGAGTCGTTAACGAATTTCTATGAACAGCAGCCTGATTCGACGCTATCCACCATAGAAGCAGTCAGCATGGACGTCAGCAAAGCCTACCGCTCAGCCACCGCCAGCCACCTACCGGAAGCCACCATCTGCTTCGACCCGTTCCACATCATGCAATGGGTCAACCGAGCACTGGACCGTGTCTACGCCGAATCGGCCACCGGCCCCGGCCGGGCATCGATGAGCACCGCCGACTGGAAAGCCGGCCGCTGGGCCTTGCGCACAGGCGAGAACAAACTCACCGACAAGAAACGTGACCTGGTCAACCGCATCGCCCGGACCAACCGCCGCATTGGACGCGCCTGGACGCTGAAAGAACAACTCCGTGACCTCTACCGGCTCGAGCACGAACCAGGCACCGCCCGCCGACTCCTCAGAGCCTGGATCACCGCGGCCAAACGTAGTCGCATCCCCACATTCACAGCACTCGGCAAACGCCTGCAGGAACACTTCGAAGCCGTAATCGCCGCCGTCGAGCTCGGCATCTCCAACGCCCTCATCGAGGGCATTAACGCCAAAATCCGCCTGATCAATGCCCGCGGCTACGGCCACCACTCCGCCCAAACACTGACCTCAATGATCTATCTCTGCCTCGGCAGACTGCACCCACAGCTACCCACAACAACCTGAGGAGCCGCACATGTGTTCAAGTGTGCCAGGCCGGTCCGAATCAAGTAGCCGCGACTAGAGCTTGGAGGCGGCGTCCTCGTCAAGTAGCCATACCGTCGCATCGCGGCCGACCGCACCCGCAGCCGGCACGTCCACAGGCTTGGCACCACCGATCGCTGCGGCCACTGCATCGGCTTTGGCCGCACCGGAAACCACGAGCCAGACCTCACGTGAACGCTGAACCGCGGGCAGCGTCAACGTGATTCGCCGCGGTGGCGGCTTGGGGGAGTCCTCGACACCGAGCACCAGTCGGGTCGTCTCGCGCACCGCGGGCGTCTCGGGGAAGAGCGAGTTGATGTGCCCCTCGCCGCCCATCCCCAGCAGGTGGACATCGAAGTCCGGAGCGGGCTGACCGTCGTCGGCGTTGGCCGCCAGCACCCTCTCGTAGTCGCGTGCCGCTGCGTCGAGGTCGTCTCCGAACTCCGCCCCGCTGGCCGACATCGGATGCAGGTTGGCCGCCGGGATATCGATCT
>NZ_DATNJW010000461.1:0-2287 GCF_035603715.1 Mycobacterium sp.
CTCGATGATGTAGACGTCGTTCATCCGATCTGCCCCCCGCTCTGTGGTGAATAGGGCGCGAGCGTAGCGCCGACGGGCGACAACTTCCGAGCGCGGGCGAAGTCCGTACCCTCCGTCGTGCGTGGACTCGGGCTCGATCTCGTCGTTGTTGATGGAGCTTCGTGGTCGTACTTGCTTCCGGGCCAAGGTGCGGGTCTGTTCGTTCGTCTTAGCCGATGCCAGGCCGGGAAGTGGTCAACCTTGCGAAGGGTCACCGTTGGGGTTGGTCGCGATGCTGTTGACGTCGGAGCCATGTGCCCAGCATCTCGGTGGCGGCATATGTGCGAGTTCGCCCAACTTTGGCGGCGTCTAGCCCCGATTTTTCGCGCAATGTTGTGAGTTTCGGGGTGTAGATACGCGAAAGTGCCTGTCCTGCAAGGATAATCGGACTTCTCTAGGGTTCGATATCGCTGACGGGAAGGCACTTCGCAGGTGAAGAGTATCGCGGCCGCCTCACGGGTGAAAGTGTCCGCCGACGGCCACGGTGTCGTGTCGCATGCCGGGATGGGCCTGCTGCGTGAGCTCGCGGACCGCACGGGGTTATCGACGCAGGTCACCGCCGCTTTAGCCGACACCTACCGTGGCCGGTGGGTGTATGCACCCGGGGAGGTGTTCGCCGATCTGGCTGCCGCGGTCGCCGACGGCGCGGACTGCATCGACGGGGTCGGACAACTCTGCGGCGACCGCGAGCACGCCTTCGGCGCGACGGCCTCGACGACCACGATGTGGCGGTTGGTCGACGAACGTATCGACGCCGCGCGTCTGCCCGCAGTACGTTGCGCCCGAGCCAGTGCCAGGGCAGCGGCGTGGGCCGCGGGAGCCGCCCCCATCACCGGGGACTGGTTGCATATCGACATCGACGCCACCCTGGTGATCGACCACTCCGATGACAAGGAACTGGCGGCACCGACCTGGAAGAAGACCTACGGTCATCACCCGCTGCTGGCGTTTTTGGACCGGCCCGAGATCGCCGGCGGGGAGGCACTGGCCGGAATGCTGCGCTCCGGCCGTGCGGGTTCCAACACCGCCGCCGACCACATCACCGTCCTGGACCAGGCGCTGGCAGCGCTGCCGGCGGAATGGCGGCCGCACCCGGATCAGCGCGACGACCCGGATACGCCGAAGGTATTGGTGCGCTGCGACACCGCCGGGGCCACCCACGACTTCGCCGACGCGTGTCGGGCGGCTGGGGTGGGGTTCTCGTTCGGGTTCCCCGTGGACTGGCGGGTCCAGGACGCGGTGGACACCCTCAACCTCGGCGATGCCTGGTATCCGGCGATCGACACCGACGGCGGCCTGCGTGACGGCGCGTGGGTCGCCGAAGCCACCGGGCTGGTCAACCTGAACAGCTGGCCGGCCGGCACCAGATTGATCCTGCGCAAAGAACGCCCGCATCCCGGTGCCCAGCTGCGGTTCACCGACGCCGACGGGATGCGGGTCACCGCGTTCATCACCGATACCCCCACCGGCGTCGTGCCCGGACAAGTCGCCGGCCTGGAACTACGGCACCGCCAGCACGCCCGCGTCGAGGACCGCATCCGCGAACTGAAGAACACCGGCCTGCGTAACCTGCCGTGTCACGCCTTCGACGCGAACGCCGCCTGGCTGGAAATCGTTCTGACCGCCGCCGACCTGGTCACCTGGACCCGACTGCTCGGCTTCACCAACCATCCCGAACTGGGCCGCGCCGAGATCGCGACGTTCCGCTACCGGGTCCTGCACGTCGCCGCCCGCATCACCCACGGCGCCCGCCAAGTCCGCCTGCGCATCGACGCGACCTGGCGCTGGGCGGCGATCATCGCGACCGCCTGGCAGGCCATCCGCACCGCCTTCGACTGACACCGGATCCACCGATCCACCGGCCACGAAAGGCACACTGGCACTGGGAAAGCCCGCCCACCCGGCGACACGGGACCGACCAAGCACGCCACCACCGAAAACCATCACCCAGCGCCACAACTCCGCATCAAGCCAACACCACACCAATCACCGCGAAAAATCGGGGCTAGTAGCGTGCGCTGCCTATCCGGTGTCTTCTGATGGCTGTAGGACGGTGGCCTGTCCCGGCTCGGTGTCCGCCTTGATCCGACGATGCGCGGTCAATAGCAGTGTGTCGTAGGCGGATCGAGAGGGGAGGTCTCCGCTACCGCTGAGGGCGACGAAGTCGGCGGCTATCTGTCGGGCAAGAAGTCTCACCTTGGTGTTGGTCTCTTGGGATCGCCATTTGAGTACTTCGAAGGCCGCTGAA
>NZ_DATNJW010000462.1:0-19761 GCF_035603715.1 Mycobacterium sp.
CCGCGGTGGTGGTCTACGTGTCGATGTTGCCCGCGTTGGCGGCGGGCTGGGTCGTGGTCCTGCTCTATGCGGTGTCAATCGTGTTGCGGCTGGCCAGGTTTAAGGCGCTGCTCGACGATGCGACCCAACCGCCTTTCGCACGGGAGTTCTTCGTCGGTGTGCCCGCGCCGGCGGGCGCGATCTGCGCACTCGGCCCGCTGGCCGCCAAGCTCCAATTCGGCGCTGGCTGGTGGACTTCGCCGTGGTTCGTCTGCACGTGGCTGGTGGCTTGCTCGATGCTGCTGGTGAGCCGGATCCCGATGCGCAAGATGCACGCCGTCTCGGTGCCGCCGAACCTGGCGGCGCTGCTGCTGGCCGGGCTGACCATCGTCGCGGCCGCCGCATTCCTGTTCCCCTACATCCTGATCATGGTGATGATCGCCGCCTACCTCTGCTACATCCCGTTCTCGGTGCGCAGCCATCACTGGCTGGCGGCACATCCCGAAGCGTGGGGTGAGAAACCCAAGCAGCGGCGCGCCACCCGGCGCGCGATCCGCCGGGCGCAGCCCAACCGCCGATCGATGGCGCGACTGGGACTGCGCAGGCCAACCGGCCGGACATGACGTCACCCGCCCGGCTCACCCTGACGGCTCGGCTGAACACCTCGGCCGTCGACTCTCGCCGCGGTGTGATCCGACTGCATCCCAATGCCATTGCCGCCCTTGGTATTCGGGAATGGGATGCGGTGTCGCTAACCGGGGCGCGCACGACGACGGCGGTCGCGGGCGTGGCCGGCCCACAGACCCCGATCGGCACCGTGCTGCTCGACGACGTCACGCTGTCCAACGCGGGGCTGAGCGAGGACACCGCGGTCATCGTCGCCGCGGCCACCGTGTATGGCGCCCGGTCGGTGACCCTGAGCGGCTCGACGTTAGCCAGTCAATCGGTCCCGCCCACCACGTTACGACAAGCCCTGTTGGGCAAGGTGTTAACCGTCGGCGACGCGGTGTCCCTGCTGCCACGCGACCTGGGCCCGGGCACCTCGACGTCGGCGGCGACGCGTGCGCTGGCCTCGGCGGTAGGTATCAGTTGGACGTCGGAGCTGTTGACGGTCACCGGGGTAGACCCGACCGGACCGGTGAGCGTGCAACCGAACTCGTTGGTGACGTGGGGAAACGGCGTCGTCACCAACGACGGCGCTTCCCTGCCTGAGCAGGTCGAAGCCAAGCCGCTACAGCTCACCGTAAGCGACCTCAAAGGCGTCAGCGCGCAGGCAGCCAAGCTGACCGAGTGGCTCAAGCTGGCACTCGACGAACCACACCTGCTACAAACACTGGGCGCTACAACCAATTTGGGTGTTCTGGTGTCGGGCCCGGCCGGCGTCGGCAAGACCGCGCTGGTGCGCGCGGTCTGCGCAGGCCGACGGCTGGTTGAACTCGACGGCCCGGAGGTCGGGGCGCTGGCAGCCGACGATCGCCTGCAGCGCGTGGCCGCGTCTGCCGCGAAAGTCCGCGACGGCGGCGGAGTGCTGCTGATCGCCGACATCGACGCGCTGCTACCGATTACCGCCGAACCGGTCGCGACGCTGATCCTGGCCGAGTTACGCAAAGCGGTCGCGGCCCCCAAGGTCGCGTTGATCGTCACGTCCGCGGTACCGGAGAACCTCGACCCGCGGCTACGCGCCCCAGATCTGTGCGACCGCGAACTGGTCCTCAGCCTGCCCGACGCCCCGACCCGCATCGCGCTGCTGCAGAGCCTGCTGCATCAGGTGCCCACCGACGATCTCAGTCTGAGCGAGATCGCAGACCGCACACCGGGTTTCGTGGTGGCCGACCTGGCCGCACTGGTACGCGAGGCGGCATTGCGCGCCGCCGCGCGGGCCAGCTCCGACGGCAACTCGCCGAAGCTCACCCAAGACGACTTGCTCGGTGCGCTCACGGTGATTCGGCCGTTGTCGCGATCGGCAACCACGGAGGTGTCGGTCGGATCGGTCACCCTCGACGATGTCGGCGACATGACCGCCACCAAGCAGGCGCTCACCGAAGCGGTGCTGTGGCCGCTGCAGCATCCCGACACGTTCGCTCGGCTGGGGGTCCAGCCGCCGCGCGGCGTGCTGCTCTACGGCCCGCCCGGCTGCGGCAAAACCTTCGTGATCCGAGCACTGGCCAGCACCGGCCGGCTTTCGGTGCACGCCGTCAAAGGGTCTGAGCTGATGGACAAGTGGGTCGGCTCTTCGGAGAAGGCGGTACGCGAACTGTTCGGCCGGGCCAGGGACTCCGCGCCGTCGCTGGTGTTCCTCGACGAGATCGACGCGTTGACGCCACGCCGTGGGCAGAGCTTCGACTCCGGCGTGACCGACCGGGTGGTCGCGGCGCTGCTCACCGAACTCGATGGCATCGAACCGCTGCGTGATGTCGTGGTGGTCGGCGCCACCAACCGGCCGGAGCTGATCGATCCGGGGCTGCTGCGCCCCGGCCGGCTGGAGAAGCTGGTGTTCGTCGAACCACCGGATGCACAAGCGCGAGCGGACATCCTGCGCACCGCGGCCAAGTCGATCCCGCTGCGCGACGTGGACCTGGACGCGTTGGCGGCCGACTTGGACGGATACAGCGCCGCGGACTGCGTGGCGCTGTTGCGCGAGGCCGCACTTACCGCCATGCGGCGCTCAGTCGACGCCGCGGAGATCACCGCCGCCGACGTCGCGGCCGCGCGCGAAAACGTCCGTCCTTCACTGGACCCCGCTCAGCTTGCCTCGCTGCGAGCCTTCGCGACCGAGCGCTGAACCTCAGAAGGCAATTACATCGCTACGGGCCAACAGGCTATGCAGCCGGGTGGTCAACACCCCGGGCCCCGGTGTGGGCGCGTCGTATTCCCGGTTGAATGCGTCCAGCAACCGCGCCACCGTCTCGGCATCCGATGGCGTCGCCGCGCGCGGCGCGGAGGAACTCATAGAGAGGAGTATGGACGATCAACGGTCGTATCGTGCCGTAGCGAAAGCAAATTCGGCACGATGGCGGATCTTTCGAGCAGCTGCGCGATCAGATCCGATTGATGTTCGGCCACTTGCCACGCACTCTCGTCGGCGTGCCTGGCATGCATTTCGGCGTCTATCCTCTCTACCCGCCGCCGCCACGGCGCCGGGGGATCCCACAGGTCGGCGGCACTGCGCCAGGCGTCGACACGCAAACCCGCGCGACGCACCAAGCCCCACAACAAATCAGCAGTCGGAAAGGAACTGTCGTCGGGCTCGCCTGCGGGCGACAAGTCCTGCGCCACTAGAACCAGCAACCCGATACGACCCGGCGGCCGCACGACGCGGCGAAGTTCGCTCAGCAACTCCAGCTTTGCGTCGGTCGTACAAAGCACGCCCAGAGCCCACGCGGCATCGAATGCCTCATCGGCGACGGGCAAGGCCGACGCGTCAGCCTGCAGCGCCGGGAAACCGAATAGCGCACGCGCGGCGTGGCATCCGCCGGCCTGCGGCTCCACCAGCACCGGACGGACACCACGCTGCGCCGCGTAGGCGGCCGGCCCGCCAACGCCGGCACCGCAATCCAACAGCAGTTCACCTGCGCTGAGATCTAGTTGATCGATAAGCCAGTCCAGGACCGCCGGACTTCCGCTGCCGCGGCACCCGGCCGGGATATAAAACTCCTGACCCAGATCCGCGGCCACTTCTGCCGTCCATTCGGCCAGCGTGTCGAACTCGGCGTCCGCTGAGTCAGTCACGTGCACGCGCCGCGCGGATGCGAGCGGCGACCTCGCCCTTGATCTCCGCGCCGCGGCGCGTGCCGGACGCCGACGCCCGACCCGACAGGTTGACGCCATCAACACCTCTGATAGCCAATAGCTTTCGGGCTTCACCGACCGCTGTCTCGATGCCGGCCTCGACCGGATCGGGCGCGTTGACAACCTCGTCAACCAGTGCGGGTTCCAGGTCCAGCCCGGGCAGACCTTGCAGCACGGCGGCCGAGACCACGTCGGTGAACACCGCGACCGAGGCCAGCACCGGGATGCGCAGTCCGGCCGCGCGCGCATCGTCCATGAATGCCGACAACGTCGACACGGACGACACGTGATTGAGCACCGCCACACTCGCGCCGGCCCGCTGCTTCTCGACCAGCCGAGCCGCCCGAAGATGAGTCGGGGGTGCCGTCGGGGTCTCGGGGACGGCGGCGATCATGCCGAGCGACGCGGCCAGCGCAACCAGCCGCGGACCGTCCAGGTCGAAGGTCTGGGTGACATCAGCCCGGACGTCGTAGCCGCGACCGTCGCCGGTCACACAGAACACCGTCTTCGCGCCGGTGAAGTGCAGGCCGACCAACTCCTGCTCCAAGACAATCCGATTGCGGTCCCGGCAGGACAACGTAATCCAAGGCGTCACACCCTGATCCAGAATTAATCGGCTCATCAGCGTCGGCGGAAAATCCGGCCGGTTCTGGTGCTCGCCCACCAGCACCGCGTCACAACTCGGCGCCAAAATGTCGGCAATTGCCGCAATATCCGCAGCGTCGAAAGGCTCGCAGCTGAAATCGGTGAGGATGAGCGGCGCGGGCACCGGGGGCCGCTGCTTGCTATCACCGGGCCATGGCACTACATCGTCAAAAGAGCATGGCCCCGAGCGCATTTCACACTGGCCATCGGGCTTGACACCGCCGCATGGCCCGAATTGCATCCGCTTGGGACACTCGAGATCGACCAAGTCTTCACCGCCCGTCACCGGCGTCTCCCCCACGAGCCGATAGCCGGTCACTTACCCGTAATCGAGGGTCGGAAAACACCTGACGGGCCGAACGAAAGCCGGCTGGCGGCCGGGCAACTGAGTCAGCCGGCGCCCAGCGCCTGCATGAGTCGGTTCATCACCGCACCCGCTTCCTGGCGGGCGTGGTCGTGGTCCTCGGCCCGTGCCACATACAGGGTCGCCTCACGCATCGCCCCGAGCATCGCCAGCGCGGTCGCTTCCACTGGCTGCGGCGGGATGCGCCCGATCTCGATCGCGCTGGCCAGCAGGTCGCGCACGAAGCCGATGTTGTAGCGGTTTCCGATCTCGGTCCACCGCGCCCAACCCAGCACGGCGGGCGCGTCGACCAGCACGATGCGCTGCACTTCCGGATCGGAGGAGGCATCCAACCAAAAGTCGACGCCGAGCCGCATGATCGCGACCGGATCAGTCTGATTGGACGCGACGATCGCCTCGCCCATCCGCGCCGCCAGCTCCCCTTCGACCTGCTCGAAAACCGCGGCAAAGAGCTCGGTCTTGTCGGCGAAATGGTGGTACAGGGCCCCGCGGGTCACGCCCGCGGCCCGCACAATCGTCTCGAGCGCGACGTCGGCGAAACCGTCCGCGGCGAACAGCTGACGGGCCGCCGCGATAAGCGCCTCGCGTGTCTCCGCGGCCCGCTCGGCCTGCGTACGACGGGTAGCCTCCATCAACCGTTGCCTTTCATACATACCGTATGTATCTTCATACATACGGTATGTAGGTAGTCCAATTGTAGTCGCCCGATCGTAGGTCAGCCCCTCACTCGGAAAGGTTCGTCACGATGACAAGTTCAGCACTGAAGGCCATTGAAGCCGACCGCGAGGCGCTACTGGCGCTGTGCCGCGGAGTCGACGACTCCGTCTGGTCACAGGACAGCGGGTGTCCGGGCTGGACGGTGCAGGATCTGGTGTCCCATATGGCATGCAGTTTTTGGCTGGCCGTGGACATGTCGAAATTGCCCGACTCGGCGGGATTGCCGGCCGAGCGAGCCGCCGACTTGTACGTCGAGTCGCGCCGCTCCATGAGTGCGGCCGAGATTCTGGCCGACTACGAGTCGGCCAGCGCGCGAGGGCTGGAACTACTCGCCGCCGTGGAAAGCCAGGACGTCGAGGTGCCACTCGGCGATGTCGGAACCTACCCGGCGTCAGTCGTGCCGACCGCCTACGCCTTCGAGCATTACGTGCACATCAGGTACGACCTGTTCGCGCCGGATGGGCCGTTCAGCGGAGAACCGCCCGCCTCCGACGAACTGCGCCTTGCGCCCACCCTGGACTGGATCGAGGCAGCGCTGCCGCAGCAGAACAGCGAGCTTGTCGGCGGTATGGACAAATCGGTCGAGGTACGTCTCTCCGGCGCCGACGCGCGGACCGTACATGTCGGCGATGGCGATGTGGCTGGCCAGATTGATTGTGATGCAGCGGCGTTCGTCCGTTGGGTCACTCAACGTGGCAGCTGGGAATCCCTTGGGGTCAACGCACAAGGCGACCCGGCCACCCTTGACGTCGTCCGGCGGTTGAACGTGTTCTGACTCATCGGGGCCCGATTTGCAGTTGACTGCACTCTTGCGTCTTACTGCAATGAGGGTCTACCGTTGCCCGGGTGACACTCACTCAGAGGACAGCGCAGTCGCTGACCGACTTCATGGACGACCCGATCAACTTCTTCGGCCAGTCCTATACGCAGATGCACAGCATCGACCGCGATGAGCTGGAATCCCTGCAGCGACAAGCCATGGCCATCCGATTTCAGCAGCACTATCAGAGCATCGAAATGCTGCGAAAACTGGCTGACCGGCTCGGGATTGACGCCGTCAACGAGTTCAACGACGTTGTCCCGCTGTTCTTTTCGCACACCGCATTCAAGTCGTATCCGGCCGCGCTGATCGACAAGAAGCGTTTCGACTTGATGACCAAGTGGCTGGACAAGCTGACCAGCTACGACTTGTCCGCCGTCGACACCGCCGATTGCACCGGGATCGACGACTGGATCGAGCGCCTCGACGCGCAGACCCCGCTGGAAGTCATCACCTCCAGCGGCACGACCGGCACCATCTCGATTCTCCCCAAGGACAAGCACGGCGCCGAAGACGGCATGGTGCTGTGGAAGATCTGCCTGTTCCAGACTTTCGGGCATGAGCCCACCGACGAGCAACTCAACCCGTCGGTCGATGTGGTGTGGCCGAACTTCGCCGACGGCAAGCTCGGCCATCTGCGCATCGCCAACATGATCAAGCGCGGCTTCACCGGCGGCGACGAATCCAAATTTCACGCCCTCTACCCGTTCGCGGTCGACACCGATCTGATGTTTCTCGCGTCCAAGATGCGAGCGGCGGCCTCCCGGGGCGAACTCGACCGGCTGGAGATCGACCCGGCCCTGGCCGCACGCAAAGATGAGTTCATCGCCATGCAGGCACGGCAGGCTCAGGACATGGATGCGTTCTTCACCCGCATCACCGAACAACTGCGCGGCAAGCGAGTATTCATGCTCGGCACCTACCACCTGATGTATGACATCGCCAAGGCCGGCCTCGAGCGCGGGGTTCGCAATGTCTTCTCGCCCGACTCGGCGATTCTCACCGGCGGCGGAATGAAAGGCGTTGCGCTGCCGGATGATTTCATGGACGTCATCACGGACTTCCTCGGTGTCGATCGCATCCAGGTCGGATACGGTTTCTCCGAATCCAGCACCTTTCACTGGGGTTGCAGCGAGGGTCGCTATCACGTGGCGCCGTGGGTCATCCCGTTCGTGCTCGATCCCGAGACCAGCGAGCCGCTTCCCCGGACCGGCGTACAGACCGGCCGCGCCGCTGTGTATGACATTCTGCTGCGCGCCCACTGGGGCGGCGTCATCTCCGGCGACGAGGTCACCGTCAACTGGGACCTGCAGTGCCCGTGCGGGCAGGCAAGCGTGGCGTTCGAACCCGGCATCATGCGCTACAGCGAGAAGCAAGGCGTTGAAGACGACCGGATTACCTGCGCCGCAACACAAGAAGTGCACAACGAAGCGGTGAACTTCATGAAGGGCGTCGAACTGTGATCGCCTACACGGTTCCACTGTTCCTGCGCGGGCGCGTCATCACCGATGACCTCGTGCCGTTCGATACCCGCGTGGGCGCCGCACAGTTCCAGGCACCGGACATGAGCAAATACGTCGAGCGACTGCCGCTCAAGAGCCCTGCCGACATGAGCGACCTATACGAGTTGAGCTTCGACGAGATCCTTGACGTACTCGAGGCCCTGGGCGACGCGCTGGATTTCGACTCGAACGCTCACCTGCAGGAGGCCTATGAAGCCTCGCTGGTGGCCAACGTTCTGCCGCCGGAGATGATGCAGAACAGCTATCGCATTCTGCGGCCGTTGTTTTCCCGTGACAACGTCATCGAAATTGCCGACAGCCAGGTCGGTCTGGATTACCTCAATGGATGGGTGCCGCACACCTTGCGGGACGGCCGCGAACTACGGGTGCGCGCGTTCGGATCCCGAGTGCTGCATATCCCGGCCGGCAACGGCGGATTGGTGTCGGCGGTGACCATCCTGCGGTCGGTGATCACCCGATCGGACGTGATCATCAAGGCGCCCTCGAACGATCCCCTGACCGCGATCGCCATCGCCCGCACGCTTGCCGATGTGGCGCCCAACCATCCGATCACCAAGCATCTGGCGGTCGGATATTGGAAGGGCGGCGACTTGGCTGTTGAGGAAGCCCTCTACAAACCGCATCACATCGAAAAAATTGTGGCGTGGGGTGGACTTGCATCGGTCAAGCACGTAACCCGTTACATTCAGCCCGGTTTGGAGCTCATCGCGCTGGATCCCAAGCGCAGCGCGACGATCATCGGCCGTGAGGCGTTCGATGACGACGAGACGATGCACGAAGTCGCCCGCCGCGCCGCGACCGACATCGGCGTCGCGAACCAAGAGGGGTGTGCCAACGCGCGGGTCATCTACGTGCTCAGCGGCACCGACGCCGATGGTCTCGCGAACGCGAACCGGTTGGGCGAATTGATTTATCGAGAGTTGACGTCGCTGCCCGCGATTGTCAGCACCCCGCCGCGCTACCCCAACCGCGAACTGCTCGACCACCTGGAGTCCTCCCGGATGAACGACGACTTCTACCGGGTAATCGGCGGTGAGCAACGCGAGGGAGCAATAGTCGTCTCCCAGTTCGACGAGCCCGTCGACTATTCACCGATGCTGTCGGGGCGCGTTGCCAACATCGTGCCGGTGGATAGCATCGACAAGGTGACAGCCGCGGTGAACGCATACACCCAGACGATCGGCATCTATCCCGAATCGCTCAAGTGCCGGCTGCGAGACACGTTGCCGCTGTTCGGTGCCCAACGACTGACCAGTTTGGGCTACGCATGCAATGTCGCGATCGCCGCACCCCAGGACGCCATCGAGCCGATTCGGCGCATGTGTAAGTGGATCGTCGACGAGGAATGCGAAGCTAGCGTCGTCATCCCGCTGTGGAAGCTCACGCCGGCATGACCGAGTCGCGCAGCGCCCTGGACGTCGTCGAGGGTATCGACCTGTCGGGCAAGACCTGTGTCATCACTGGGGCGTCGTCGGGGTTGGGCCGCGAGTCGGCTCGGGCGCTGGCCGCAGCGGGTGCGCGGGTGATTCTGGCGGCGCGCAACCCCGATGCCCTGGGCGAGGCGGACCGCTGGGTGCACGTCGAGGTGCCCGACGCGAAGACCGCGACGGTGCAGCTCGATCTGACCTCGCTGACCAGCGTGCGAACCGCGGCCGCGAAGATCCGCGACGCCACGCCCGTCATCGATATCTTGATGAACAACGCGGGCGTCATGTTCACGCCGTTCAGCCGCACTCAGGACGGCTTCGAAATACAGTTGGGGACAAATCATCTCGGCCACTTCGAATTCACTCGGCTGCTGACACCGCAACTCACCGCCGCGGCGGGCGCCCGGATCGTCATCCTCTCCTCCGGTGGCCACGTCATGGGTGACGTCGACCTCGACGATCCGAACTGGGAGCATCGCGAATACGACAAATTCGCCGCCTACGGCTCATCCAAGACGGCCAACATCCTGCACGCGAAGGAAGCCGACCGCCGCTTGCGCGAGTTCGGAATCCGCGCCTATGCCGTGCATCCCGGAACCGTGGCCACCTCGCTGGCGCGGTACATGTCCAAGTCCGACTTCTCGCAGTTGCGCAAATATGCCGCCGCGACCGGAGCCGCACGCGGCGAACACACCGATGGCTACCTCGACTTCACCACGCCGGAGTACGGCTCGGCCACCCAGGTGTGGGCCGCGGTGAGCCCTGAGTTGGCCGATCGAGGCGGGGAGTACCTGGAAAGCTGCGGGGTCAGCGACGCGGTCGCACCCTATGCGGACGACGCCGGGCACGCTGCGGAGTTATGGGCTCTCTCCGAGAAGCTGTGTGCAACACCATGACCAGAACGGAGCGGCGCAAGCAGGAGGTTCGCGAGAAGATTCTCGCGGCCGCGTTCGACCTCTTCCTCGCCCAGGGTGTCAATGCGACCAAGATCGAGGAGATCTGCGAGCGCGCCGACGTGGCCAACCGGACGTTCTTCAACCACTTCGCCACTCGTCAAGACATGATGCGCGCGTTGGCCGAGCGACGACTGGTCAACCTGCACGACGTTTTCTTCGATCGCGGCGACGAGCCGATCCCGGTTCGACTTATCGGCGTGTTCGACGACATTGCCATCGCGCTGGTCAAATCCGGTGACACCTACCGGGAGATGATCGGGGAAATGCTGGCTGCCAGTGGCTACGGCATCCAGCGTGGGTTCAACCTGCACGACACGTTCGTCGAGCTCGTCAAAGAGGGCGTGGCCCGCGGCGAGGTCAGCCAGCGCCACGACCCGGAAACGTTGGCCGACATCATCGTCGGTGCGCTATCCGGTGGCATCGTCAATTGGACCGTCGACGGGACCTACTCGCTGGAAACCAATCTGCACAACCTGGGCGTGGCCCTGGCCGAACTGCTCACGTCCTGAGCCGGGCGCCCTCTGGGTCGTTGTCGTCGAACCGAATTCGTAGCAGCGACTGACTTTGCGCGGCAGTGACGAAGAGTTCGTCGGACTGTTGTCCGCCGATGCAGATGTTCGTGGGCAGCGATCCGGCCGGTAACCCAACTTGTGCGATACGCCGACCCTCCGCATCGACGACGTCGATCCGGTCGGCCCCGGTAAGTGCCACCCAGTAATCGCCGCGAGCGCTCACCACCATTCCGTCCGGCCAGCCGTTGACGAAAGTGTGTACCAGGTCCGGCACACCGAATGCACCGGTGTCGTAGGACAGCAGCTGCGACGACAGTGTGGCTGTCACAAGCAATCTGGAGCCGTCGGGGGTGAACCCCAGCCCGTTGATGAATACCGGTCCGTCGTCGACGATCCCATGGGTTTCACCAGAGTCGACATCGGTCGCGTACACATGGCCCGGCAGTCCGGCGTCTGGGGTGCCGATGTCGAACTCGCCGCGGGTGTCGGTGATCCATAGTCGCCCGTCCGGACCGAACATCAGATCGTTCGGCGCGCCCAATCCTTCGACGAGGTATTCGACGTCGGCGCCGGTGATCACCTGTACGCCCGCCTCAGCGAGACCGCTTGCGCCCCAAGCCCCGCCGTTCTGCGCGACGTACAACGTGCCGTCGGCACTGCATGCCAAGCCGTTGGGGCCGCCGCCGGTGTCGATGCGCTCAGGTGAGCCGCCAGACGGGTCGACGACATAGACGCAGCCGTGGCTGATGGACGTGAGCGCCACCCGACCGTCGGGTAGCCACACGGGGCCTTCGGTGAACCCAAGACCGTCGGCAACTACGTCGATGTGCACGCTCACAACTCCGGTTCGGGCACTGGAGCCCACTCGGTGGAAAGCCGCGCGCTGAACCGCGGCGGCCGCCGCTCCAGGAAGGCGGTGACGCCTTCGCGTGCGTCGTCGGTTCCCATCACCCGGTGGTGCAGCTGGGTTTCCAGCGACGCGACCTGTCGCGGCGTGTAGCCGTTGATAGCGCTGTCCCACAGCAGCCGCTTGCACAGTGCCGCCGACATCGGCGCGACGTTGGTCGCGATATCGCGGGCGATGTCCATCGCCTGATCGAGAACCTCCGCGGCGGGTAACGCTCGGTTGGCGATACCCCATCCAACGGCCTCACCGCCGCTGAACGTTCGTCCGGTCAGCAACACCTCGGCGGCCACGCCGAGGTTGGTCAGCTGCGCCAGTGTCCAATGCGACATGCAGTCGGGTATCACGCCCCGACGGACTTGCACCACACCGTATTTGGCATCGTCGGCGACGATCCGCATGTCGGCCTGCAGTGCGATGGTCAAACCGATCCCGATCGCGTGACCGTTGACGGCGGCGATCACCGGTTTGCGCAATTCAAAGGCGGCCGGGTCGATCGGCGACGCGGAAAACGCGCTGTCATCTGGCGGGGAGTCGAACGGTGCGGTGCTGCCCGAGAAATCCGCTCCGGCGCAGAATGCCCGCCCGGCGCCGGTGACCACGATGGCACGAACATTGTCGTCGTTGTCGCAGTCCCGGTATGCCGCGCTCAGCAGGGCGCCCATCTCGGCGGTGTAGGCGTTGAGATGTTCGGGCCTGTTCAGCGTGATCACTGCCACGCCCGCATTGACATCCACTGCTACATCGGTGCTCATTGCACCCGAAGTACACCACGCCCACCTGCGACTCAGCGGATGGTTGGCAATTTCACTAGCCTGGTCTGGTCGGACAGCGTGGTCATCGACTCAGCACTGCCGGGAAAGCGAGACGGGCGATGGCCATAACACGGGCTGACGACGACAGCTGGGACATCACCGAGAGCGTGGGCGCGACGGCGCTGGGTATGGCGATGGCGCGGGCCGCTGAATCCGTGACCGACTGCCCTCTGTTCACCGACCGTTACGCGCAGATTTTCGTCGACGCCGCGATCAAGCGCGGCTGGGATCCGTCATCGGTAGCCGGGCATTTGCCGATCATCAAGGACTACGCCGCGGTCCGCACCAAATGGTTCGACGAATACTTCATCGCCGCCGGCGCCAACGGCATCGACCAGGCGGTGATCCTGGCGGCCGGCCTGGACGCCCGCGCCTGGCGGCTGCCCTGGGTCAAGGACAGCGCGATCTATGAGATCGACCAGCCGCAAGTATTGACTTTCAAGGCTGACACGCTCACCACACTCGGCGCGCGAGCCAATGCAAGCTATCAGGCGGTGCCCGTCGACCTGCGAACAGATTGGCCGAAAGCGTTGCGCGAGGCAGGTTTTGATCCATCCACGCCGACAGCGTGGTCGGCCGAGGGGCTGCTGCCCTACTTGTCGGCGGCCAGCCAAGATCTGTTGTTCGAGCGGATCGTGAAACTCAGTGCCGACGGAAGCCGGATCGCCCTCGAGACGCTGAGCCCGAGCGCCCTTGACCCGGACTACCTCGAGCGAGGTCGGCAATACCTACGCGACGTCCAGCACGACAGCGCACCTGACATCCACGATCTGTTGTTCATGGAGGAGCGCACCGACCTTCGACGATGGCTGACCGAACGTGGCTGGGCTGTCACCGCCATCGAGACATTGAACTTGATGCAACGCTACGACCGGCCACCGGATCACGCCGTGAAGGACCTGGCGCCGCGCAACGTCTTTATCGAGGGGCGGTTGCATACGCCGCGCCGCTATTATTCGGAGAGCTGAAATTCGATCACCGC
Source organism: Mycobacterium sp. (assembly GCF_035603715.1). Classification (GTDB taxonomy): domain Bacteria; phylum Actinomycetota; class Actinomycetes; order Mycobacteriales; family Mycobacteriaceae; genus Mycobacterium. The sequence goes on from NZ_DATNJW010000462.1 coordinate 13,434, forward strand.
GGCGACGGAATCCACTGCCTCGTTAAGCGCCGTCAACCGTTCGGCGGCCGTCGGCGCCGCGAGCACGGCGTAGCGGTCAGCCGGCCCGATCGGTATACGAGATGCCAACGCGTACAACCGTTCTCCGGGCTCATCGGTGTCGGTGGGGGCGCCGAGCACTTCTTCTCGATCCGGCACGGGGAGATCGCGGGCGTTGGCGATGCGCTCGAACAGCGCCATCATCCGGTCTTCGAGCTCCTCCAATTGGCCCGCGCTCACCGGCTTTCCGGGCTCGTCGGGCCACTCCTCGACGACGGCGCGCGGGTACGGGTTGTCGGGCAGCCACTCGCACACCTTGATCCGTTCGGACGTCCGGCAGCTCAGGACGAATCTGCCGGAGCCGGCGACCTCGACACATTCGGTGATCCTGGCCACCGTCCCGACATCGCAGCGCACGTCGCCGCCACCGACCTCGCGACCCTGCGAGATCAGTACCACACCAAACCTAGGGTTGTTGTCGCGCATACAGTCCCGCACCAACTCCGCATAACGGGGCTCGAAGATCTGCAGCGGCAAATCCTCGCCGGGCAGGAATGCCGATTGCAGCGGAAACATTGCCAGACGGCCGAATTCGGCTGTGGGCTCCATCAGATCTCCAATTCGCCGACTAGCGCGTCGACCACCGCGCGCAGATCCCCGTCGTGTTCCTCGGCGACCCGTCGCTGCCGTTGATAGGACGCTCCGCGTTTGGGAATGTCGGCCACCGCCGCCAGCTCGTCGGCGCAATCCAGGGACTTGGCGACGGGTTCCAGCCGAGTCAGCACATCGTCGAGGTCTTCGGTGACCAACCGTTCGTTGCTGTCGGGGTCCAGGATGATGATCGCGTCCAATCCGTAACGGGCAGCGCGCCATTTGTTTTCCTGGTTGTGCCACGGCGGCATGCTCGGCAGGTCTTCACCGGCATCGAGTCGACGCTCGAGATCGACCACCAGGCAATGGGTCAATGCGACCAGCGCGCCTAGTTCGTGAACATTGGACACGCCGTCACAGATCCGCACCTCCAGGGTTCCGTTGTGCGGTGACGGCCGCACGTCCCAACGCACCTCGTTGACGTCCTCGATGATCCCCGTCTTTTTCTGATCGTGGACGAAACCCTCGAATTGGCTCCACTTTTGGAACTGAAACGGCAGACCGGCCGTCGGCAGCTGCTGGAACATCATCGCCCTGTTACTGGCGTACCCGGTGTCATCGCCCACCCACCACGGCGACGATCCGGACAGCGCCAGCAGATGCGGATACCAGTTGAGCAACGACGACATGACCGGCATCACCTTGTCCGGCGATGAAACCCCGACATGCACGTGCACTCCCCAGATGAGCATCTGGCGGCCCCACCACTGAGTGCGCTTGATCAGCTCGGCGTATCTCGGTGCATCAGTGAGTTTCTGCGACGACCAGCTCGCGAACGGATGGGTGCCCGCGCCGAACAACTCCATGCCCCGCTGCCGAACGATCGGCAGGACAGCGCTCAGCGTGGACTGCAAATCTTCCATTGCCTGCGCCGTGCAGTCGCAGATGCCGGTGACGATCTCAACGGTGTTGCGCAGCAATTCCTTGTGCACACGTGGGTTTTCGCCGATTTCGGCGAATACTGCGGTGGCTTCGTTACTCAGGTCGCGCGTCTCGGCGTCGACAAGCGCGAACTCCCATTCGACTCCCAGTGTCGGGCGGGGCGAGGAAGCGAAGTTCACCCTGATAGCGGTACCCCTGTCCGACGAGGAATTAACCGGATCCGATCACACCGCACGCGACCCGCTTGCCGGCGTCGCCAGTCGACATCGTCGTCTGGTCCGGTCCGGGTGTGCCGTTGACCTGGTTGTAGCGGTCTGCCGGGATGTTGCCGAAGTTGTCGGCGCCGGCGTGGATGACGATCGAGGTTCCCGCACCGGCCAACAGATCAGCCTTTGTGAACCCGTCGGTGGTCGTCTCGAGCAACGCCCCACCATCCTTGCGGACCTGCAGCGAGGTCAGGTCGCCGCTTCCGTGTTCGTGGCCGGGCGCCATGAAGTGCCCGCCGGCCGACAAGAAGTCGCCGGGCTCTCCCCCGGTCGGCGCCACCGAGTTGGCCTCGCACTTGCCCACCGAGTGAATGTGGACACCGTGGAAGCCGGGGCTCAGCTGGCCTGTTCCGGTGGTCTGGATGGTGATCGTGACATAGCCCGGGTTGAACTCGAACTTGGCCGTGGCGATCTTGGTGCCGGTCGGTCCGTTCAGCTGCGTGGTCAGGCTGTCCGTTCCGCCTTGCTGACCGGTCGGCTCGGCACTCGACGGCGCCGGTGAGCCGGTCCAGATCGGCGGTTGCGTGCCGGGCGACGTCGCCGGCGGTTGATTCGGCTTGCACGCGCTCATCAGCGCGACGGAAGCGACGAGCGGAACCAGTGCGGTGGCTGCCGCAAATTTGCGGCTGCTGGCGGGCTTAAGCATGGGGAAAGCCTATCCCGACGACGATGCGGGTCGGAACGACCCGCGGAGGAGTGGGATCAGCAACTCAGCCCGACGACGATGCGGGTCGGAACGACCCGCGGAGGAGTGGGATCAGCGATCCTGACTTGTCGGACCACTCTGACATGATCGAACCTATGTTCGAACAGCGTGGACCCACTCGCTCGTCGCCGGAGGTGATCGCCCGGTTTGACGAGCTGTTCGAGCGGCGCTATCCCAGCCGCACGACGGAGTCGTCCGCGTTGCTGGATCGCATCGGTGCGTCGTGGCGCGCGCAGAATCGTGCGGCCGCGTCGACATTGGTGGCAATCGGCGAGTTGTTCGCTTACCGATTGACGCGCTGCTCTGATACCGAGGAGTGGGCCGTCGACACCGAGGCGGCGGTGAGCGCCGAGGTGGCCGCCGCGCTGCGCATGAGCCAAGGCCTGGCGGCGAGCCAATTGCGTTATGCCCGCGCGATGCGCGAGCGGCTGCCCAAGCTCGCTGAAGTCTTCCAAGCCGGTGACATCGACCAGCGGACGTTCGCCACGATCGTCTATCGCACCGATCTGATCATCGACCGCGACGTGCTCGCGATCGTCGACGCGCAGCTCGCCCTCACCGTGGTCCGCTGGCCATCGATGACTCGGAGCCGGCTGGCCGGACACATCGACAAGATCGTCGCCAAGGCTGACGCCGATGCGGTGCGCCGTCGCACGGAGCGACGCGCTGAACGCGAGGTCTGGTTCGCCGACATCGGGGATGGCTTGTCGGAAATTCACGGCAGCTTGTTGAGTCCCGATGCGCATGCCCTGGACAAGCGGCTCAACATCTTGGCCGGCACGGTCTGCGAGCACGACCCCCGCACTCGCGAGCAACGTCGCGCTGACGCTCTGGCTGCACTCGCGGCGGGCGCCGATCGACTGCACTGTCGCTGCGGACTCCGCGACTGTGCCGGTCAGAAGCAGCCTGCCGCAACAGCTGTGGTGATTCACGTGATCGCCGACCAAACCACCGTCGACGGCGGCAGCGGCGCAATGGCATCGGAGGTATGCGCTGACGGACTCGTCGCGCCCGAACTCGTTGCCGAGTTGGCTGCTCAGGCCAAGCTAGTACCCCTGGCCCACCCGATCGATGCCGCGCCCGAGCCGGGATACGTGCCGTCGAAAAACTTGGCCGATTTCGTGCGCTGCCGGGATCTCACCTGCCGATGGCCCGGCTGCGATCGACCCGCATTCGATTGCGACATCGACCACACCGTCCCGCACGCCGACGGCGGGCCCACGCACGCCTCGAACCTGAAGTGCTACTGCCGTACTCATCACCTCGTAAAGACTTTCTGGGGCTGGCGTGATCAGCAATTGCCTGACGGCACAGTCATTCTCACTTCTCCTGCCGGACAAACCTATGTCACCACGCCAGGTAGCTCGCTGCTCTTTCCGAGCCTCTGTCTACCTACCGGTGATGTACGAGCGCCGCAGCCCAACTCGCCGATCAACTACTGCGGTGACCGGACGGCGATGATGCCCAAACGACGCCGCACCCGTGCGCAAGACCGAGCCCACCGCGTCAGCGCCGAACGCCGACGCAACCACGTTGCGCGCACGGTCCGCCGGGCCGGCTGCCCGAGCTACTTCGGACCAGCCCCGCCGAGCGACACAGACGACGATCCACCGCCCTTCTGAACCGCCGGTCAGCGGATTGACCTAGAGGGGGCATGCGCGGGTTAATTCGTCTGAATCGGGCGTTTAGCTCGGCTCCGGGAGTACGTTTCGGCAGCATGAATGGGTCGTTGTCATGCCGGGTCGAACAACTGTCGAGCGCGAAACCTGAAGCGATATATGACGTACTGATGGATGTCGAGCGGTGGGCGGAATTCATGCCGACGGTGTCGGCCGCGTCATGGGAGCGGCGCGGAGAGCCTGACACAGCAAAGGGTGGCGTTAGGCGGATGCGCATCGGGCTCAGCGATATACGCGACCTGATCGTCGATGGCACCCGACCACATCACCACGCCTACGCGGCGTCGCTCCCCTGGTACATGCTGCTCAAGGATTACCAGGGCGATATCCGGATTCACGAGGGTCCGAACGGGTCCCGCATCGTCTGGACGGTGACGTGCGTGTCGCGCATCCTCCCGAAGAAATCGGTGAAGTCGAGGCTTGAAGCGTCCTATGCGCGCCTAGCGGCGGCGCTGGCGCACGAAGCGGAGCTTGCCTCACGGACTGAGTGAGGTGTCCGCCGCCGTTCTTTGGCCGGGAGGTTGCGTCCTAACCCGTTACCACCACGATCACGCCGGGCGGCTGGTCGGCGACTTCCTTCGTCCGCGGCGCGACATCCGCTTTGAGCAGCTGGCCCACGGCATCGGCGGTTTCGTGCTCACCGGGGGCGTCGGTGAAGTAGACCGTGGTTTTCGAGACATCGGGCAACGTCAGGTTGTCGACCTTGGTGACGTTGAAACCACCCTGCTTGATCTGGTCCGCGGCCTTCCCGGCGACACCCCTGGAGCTGGAGATGTTGAAGACGAGCACATCGGCCTTTGGCGGAGCCGGCTTCGCCGAGGTCTTGGATGCCGCTGCGGTGGTCGTGACGCTGGCGACCGACGAATCGTCGTCGGTGTTACTGCCCGACCCCATGGCCTGAAAACCGACCAGCAGAAAGATGACACCGAGGAACAACAGCACCATCACCATGGCCCGCAGCGGCAGGCCGGTCGAGTCGGGAACGCGTTCATTCATTGACGTCACTGTATCGAGAGGTGGGCCAAAACCCACAGCGACGCCCTGTGAGCAGGCAAAATCTTAGGTGAGCTCGAAGCCCAGTCGCCGGGCCGCCCGCGCCTTCTGTCGGCTGGCCCGCAGCCGCCGGAGTCGTTTCACCAGCATCGGATCGGCAGCTAACGCCTCAGGCCGGTCGACCAACGCATTGAGCACCCGGTAGTAGTTCGGGGCCGACATTCCGAACAACTCTTTGATGGCTTCCTCTTTTGCACCCGCGTATTTCCACCATTGACGTTCGAAGGCCAAAATGTCGTGTTCGCGGCGAGTCAACCCATCGGCGAGTCCAGAGTCGTCCCCCGATCGATTAGCCCGCGCCATAGCGCTGTCCATATCGCTTCCTCGACCCTTTCGGCGAAATCTCGAATGCTCGCTGCTCCGGCGATTATTCAACCACGTCGACAACTGTTGACCTGGAAGCCAGACCCGCGAGTCGGCTGACTAGGTGAGGTTGCCTGTCCCGGGTTGACTCCGCAACCGGAGCAGATGGACTCGGGCTTAAGCTTTCCGGTCATGGCAGTCGTACCCATTCGCATCGTGGGAGATCCCGTCTTGCACACCCCCACCGCGCCGGTACCGGTCGCGGCGGACGGTTCGTTGCCGGCCGACCTGGCCGACCTGATCACGAATCTGTACGACACCATGGATGCCGCGTTCGGGGTCGGTCTGGCGGCCAACCAGATCGGTGTGGGCCTTCGGGTATTCGTCTACGACTGCGCCGACGAACGGGGGCAGTCCGCGCGCCGCCGCGGAGTCGTGGTCAACCCGGTGCTGGAAACCTCCGAGGTCCCAGAGACCATGCCCGATCCCGAGGACGACGACGAAGGTTGCCTCTCAGTGCCGGGTGAGTCATTTCCAACCGGGCGCGCGAAGTGGGCCAAGGTAACCGGGCTCGACGCCGACGGCAACGCGATAACCATCGACGGCTCAGGGTTGTTCGCACGCATGCTCCAACACGAGACGGGACACTTGGACGGCCTGTTGTACCTGGACTGCTTGATCGGACGACACGCGCGCTCCGCCAAGCGAGCCGTCAAATCACACGGCTGGGGCGTGCCCGGGTTGTCGTGGACGCCGGGCGAAGGGCCGGA
>NZ_DATNJW010000463.1:0-17332 GCF_035603715.1 Mycobacterium sp.
TACGCACATCTCGACGACACCGAAGCCGCGGTGCTCTCGAGTCCCGCGCGGCCGATCGTACTGTTGCGGCGTCGCCACGACTCGCCGCTGGCCGACGCTGTCGCGCCCGGCAGCCCACTGGTCGGGCTGATGCTGCCGTACTCGCCGATCCATCACCTGCTGCTCGCGCCGGTCCCGGGCGTCGATGCACCGCCACCCCTTGCCTTGGTGCTAACCAGCGCCAACCGCTCAGATGATCCCATCTGCTTCACCGAAGACGATGTCCTACAACGCCTCCCGCCCCTGTGCGATGCGGTGCTCGACCACGACCGGCCGATCCATGTGCCCTGCGACGATTCAGTGGTTCGAGTGGTGGACGGTCGCGAACTGCCGATCCGCCGATCCCGCGGCTATGCGCCGCTGCCCGTCGACCTCGGCCGCGATGGCCCAGCGGTGCTGGCGGTCGGCGGCGAACTGAAGAACACCTTCTGCCTCACCGACGGGTCGCGCGCATACCTGTCCGGGCACATCGGTGACATGGAGACACTGGAGACCCTGCGGGCGTTCGAGCGCGCGGTGGGCCAACTCAGTGAAATCCGGCATGAGCCGGTGCGATTGGCGGCCGACCTGCACCCCGGATATCACACCCGCAGTTGGGCGGAGCGCCGTGCCGGCGATCGACCACTGGATCTGATTCAGCACCACCACGCGCACGTGGTGTCACTGCTGGCCGAGCATGGACGTCTCGGTGAACCGGTGGTCGGTGTTTCGTTCGACGGCACCGGCTACGGCTGCGATCAGACGATCTGGGGCGGCGAGATCCTCAAGCTCGGGCCGGACAGCCACCGGTTCGCCCGGGCCGGCCACCTGTTGCCGGTGCCACTGCCGGGCGGCGATGCGGGCGTGCGCAAACCTTGGCGGATGGCGCTGTCTCAGTTGTGGATGGCCGGTATCGCCTGGGCATCGGATCTGCCCCCGATCGCTGCCGCGACGCCGGCCGAATTACGGCTCACCCGTTCACAACTGGAATCCGGCAGCGGGTGCGTGCCGTGCTCGAGCATGGGCCGGCTGTTCGACGCCGTCGCATCCCTGTTGGGAGTGCGGCAGCGGATCGACTACGAAGGCCAGGCCGCGATCGAGCTCGAGGCGCTCGCCGATTCCATCGGCGACACAGCGGGACCGGAGCTGAGAATGTCGGTGCGCGCCGATGGGGTGATCGACCCCGCCGGCATGCTGCGGGCGATGGTGGCGGCCCTGCGCGCCGGTGTGCACACGGCAGCGCTGGCTGCGGAATTCCATCACGCGGTCGCGGTCGCCGTCGCCGAGGTGGTGCGTAACACCGCCGGACCGGTCCGGTTGGTGGGTCTGACCGGCGGGGTTTTCCAGAATGTGCTGCTGCTGCGAGAGTGCCGACAACGCTTGCAGCAGGCCGGATTCGACGTGCTCACTCATCACACGGTGCCACCCAACGACGGCGGGCTGGCGCTGGGTCAGGCCGCGATTTCGGTGCTGACCGCGCTGGAAGAAGCTGAGTTGCGATGACCACTGCGATCGATCGCGGACTGGGCGCCGAGCTGGCAGCCGATCTGGCCGCGGCCGCCTTCACACTGGCCAAGCGGTTCGCGGCGGGCGCGACGATGTGGTCCATCGCACCGTCGTGTGAGCCGCATGCACTGCACATTGCGGTCGAGTTCGTGCATCCGGTGATCATGGGAAAGCGGGCGCTTCCGGCCGTTGCCCTGACCGGACCGAACCTGGTCGATCTGGTGCGCGTGTCGGTCCGGCCCGGCGACATCGTGATCGGGGTTGGCGCCGCCGCGGACCCCGAGCTGGGTTCGGTGATGCGCCGCAGCCCGGCCTGGGGCGCCAGCACGATCTGGATCGGCAGCGGTGAACGGCCCGAGGCGGGTGCGGCCGATCACGTGCTGTGGCTCGACGACCCCGATCCACGCGTTCCCGCGACAGGCGGCTTCGTGCTGTTCTATCACCTGTTGTGGGAACTCACCCACGTGTGTTTCGAGCACTCGGGTCTGCTCAAACCCGAATGCGCCGAGGGGGTTTGCGTCACGTGCAGCGACGAGGGACGCATGGCCGAAGTGGTGTCGCCGTCGGCTGACGGCATGGCCGCGGTACGCACCGCGCGCGGCGTCGAGAGCGTGGCGACGGCGCTGATCGACCCGGTTGTCGCCGGCGATCTGGTGCTGGTGCACGCCGGCACCGCGATCAGTCGCATAGAAGAGGAGTGGCGCTGATGGATGAAGAGCCCACCAACTTCCTGTATCCGTTCATCGATGCACAGGAGGACGACCCACAATCGCTGCTCGCCGATCTCGCCGCGTCAGCGCAGGCGAAGGCCGCCGAGAGTGTGGCGCTGCGGCGCACCACACTGGAAGCCAACGCCGACCTGCTCGATCAGGCTGCCACCCAGATGGCCCGCCGCTTCGCCGCCGGTGGGCGGCTGTTCACCTTCGGAAACGGCGGCAGCTGCACCGATTCCACCACCCTGGCCGCGTTGTTCGCCCGCCCGCCGGCCGGAAAGCCGCTAGCCGCTTGGTCGTTGACCGCCGATCAGGCGATTGTGACCGCGCTGGGTAACGACGTCGGGTTCGAGCTGGTGTTCGCCCGTCAATTGATCGCCCGCGCAAGGGCCGGTGACATCGCGATCGCGATGTCGACCAGTGGCAATTCGCCCAACCTGCTGGCCGCGCTGGCCGAGGCGCGACAACGTGGTTTGTACACAATCGGTTTCGCCGGATACGACGGCGGCGCATTCACGGACAATCCAAGTGTGGATGCCTGCTTCATCGTTCGCTCGCAGAGCGTTCACCGAATTCAGGAATCGCAAGCGCTGCTGGGCTATCAGCTGTGGTCGGCCACCCAGCGCCGGTTCGATGATCGAGGTTTGGGGGCCGCATGAACAAGCCAGCAGGTGAATACCTGTCGTCGGGGCCGCGGTTCGCCGAGGGCGAGGTGATCGAGCGGATCGAGTCGTTCCGCAGGCGCCGCCCCCGGTTGCTCGACGACTACGTGAACCTGGCGCATGGGGCGGGCGGAAAGGCCTCGGCCGCGCTCGTCGATGCGGTGTTCATGGAGGCGTTCCGCAATCCACTGCTGGAGTCGCTGGGCGACGGCGCGGTTATCACGCTGCCCGGTGGTGAGCGACTGGCGATGTCCACCGATTCATTCGTCGTGCAGCCCAGGCGTTTTCCCGGTGGGTCCATCGGCGAGCTCGCTGTGTACGGCACCTGCAACGACGTCGCGATGTCCGGCGCGGTGCCGTCCTGGATCTCGGCGGCGTTCGTGCTGGAAGAGGGATTTCCGATCGCCGAGCTGAAGGAGATCGTCGCCGACATGGCCGCTGCGGCGGCCGGCGCGGGTGTGCAGATCGTCACCGGCGACACCAAGGTGGTGCCCAAGGGCGCCGCCGACGGCATGTTCGTCACCACCACCGGCGCCGGCGTCGTTCCCGCGGGACGCAAACTTTCGGCCGCGTCGATACGCCCCGGCGACAAGGTGCTCCTGTCGGGTTCGATGGGCGATCACGGCATGGCGGTGATGCTGGCCCGGGGCGACCTGGCCATCGAGGCCGACATTCATTCCGACACGGCGTGTTTGAGCCCGCTGGTGGAACTGCTGATGGCGGCCGCGCCATCCACCCGCTGGCTGCGGGACGCCACCCGGGGCGGGGTCGGCACCGTCTGCAACGAATTGGCTCAGGCCTGCGGCCTCGGAGTGCTGCTCGAAGAGGAACGACTGCCCGTGCGGCCCATGGTGAATGGCGCGTGCGAGCTGCTTGGCATCGATCCGCTGTACGTGGCCAACGAGGGAAAGTTCGTCGCCGTCGTCGCACCCGACGAGACCGACGCCGGGCTGGCCGCGCTGCGCTCGCATCCGCTGGGCGGCGATGCGGCCGAGGTCGGGGAAATCGTCACCGAGCCGGCGGAAAGCGTGGTCTTGCGGACCGGGTTCGGCGGCACCCGGATCGTCGACATGCTCGTCGGCGACCCGCTGCCGCGGATCTGTTGAGGGCTCGAGCCAAAGAAAGGAGTGACCGCTCATGTGTCTGGGAATTCCGGGTCGGATCGTTGAGATCACCGATCCTGCGAACTATTTGGCGAAGGTAGATGTCAGCGGGGTGCAGCGCACGATCAGCGTGCGGCTGCTGGAAAACGACATGCCCGAGCCCGACGACTGGGTGCTGGTCCATGTCGGATTCGCGATGGCCAAGATCGACGAGACCGAGGCGTTACTGACCCTGGCCGCTGTCAAGAAGCTCGGCGAGGCCTACACCACCGAAGTCGAGGCCTTCGACTCGTCGGCGATTGTCTGAGGGAGGCGACGATGAAATTCGTTGACGAATTCCGCGATCCGGCGGCGGCCCGCAAGCTGCTGGCTGCCATCGAACACCTGGCGGGAAGTGGCTCCGACCACTTCAAGTTCATGGAGGTGTGCGGCGGGCACACGCACACCATTTATCGGCACGGCATCGAGCACTTGCTGCCCGACAACGTCGAACTGGTCCACGGCCCGGGGTGCCCGGTCTGCGTCATCCCGATGGGTCGGATTGACGACGCGATGTGGCTGGCCGGCCAACCCGACGTGATCTTCACCTGTTTCGGCGACATGATGCGGGTGCCCGGGTCGGCCGGCAGCCTGCTGGACGCCAAGGCGCGCGGTGCCGATGTCCGGTTCGTCTACTCCCCGCTCGACGCGCTCAAGATCGCTGTCGACAACCCCGATAAACACGTGGTGTTCTTCGCTATTGGCTTCGAGACCACGGCCCCGTCGACCGCTGTGACGCTGGTTCGTGCCCGCGACCTTGGCCTGCGAAACTTCAGCGTGTTCTGCAACCACGTCACGATCGTGCCGCCGATCAAGGCCATCCTGGAATCACCGGACCTGCGGCTGTCCGGCTTCATCGGCCCCGGACATGTCTCGACGGTAGTCGGCAACCGACCGTACCGGTTCGTGCCCGAAGTGTACGGAAAGCCGTTGGTGGTAGCCGGATTTGAGCCGCTGGATATTCTGGCTGCGGTCACCATGCTGCTGCGCCAGATCCGTGAAGGTCGATGCGAGGTGGAGAACCAGTACAAACGCGTGGTGCCCGAGAACGGCAACCCGGCAGCACTGGCGCTGATGGGAACGGTGTTCGCGTTGCGTCCGCACTTCGAATGGCGCGGGCTGGGATTCATCTCGCAGAGCGCGTTGCGGCTGCACGACGACTTCGCGGAGTTCGACGCCGAACTGCGATTCTCGATGCCCGGCGTGCGGGTCGCCGACCCCAAGGCGTGCCAGTGCGGCGAGGTGCTCAAAGGTGTGCTCAAGCCCTGGGAATGCAAGGTTTTCGGTACGGCCTGCACCCCCGAGACGCCGATCGGCACCTGCATGGTGTCACCCGAGGGAGCGTGCGCGGCCTACTACAACTTCGGCCGCATGCATCGCGACGCCGCGAAGCTGGTGGGATCCCCCGGGCGGGCATGACGGTGGCCGCGCTGCCCCCAGCCGACCGTGGGCCGGAGATGTTCGCCCGCTACGCGTATGCCCCTAACGCACTGGGCTTTTGCGGCCCCCCGCTGGGCGCGACGTTGCGCGACGGATCGATCGAGGATGTGCGGCTGGCCGCGACGCAGTTTTCCGGCGCCTGGCCCTACCTGCAAGTGCTCGCGAAGATGACCGGCATCAGCGATCCGCTGGACTACCGGCTTGTCGAGTCGTACTGGCTCGGGGGTGGTATCGGTTCCGGGCTCGACCCCGACGACTTCGTCGACGAGTTGCTCGCCATCATCGGCCCGAAGGCGAGTCGCTATTGGGGGCACCTCACCTCCGATTTGGCGCGCGAGGCGGCCGCCAACCACTGCTTCCACGTATTCGGTGTCTACCCGTGGTCGCGGCTACTGGGCCGCGGACTCGAGCACCCGTTGAATGTGCTGGACAACTGCCGGATCACTTGGGGGACAGTACTTTCCCGCGACGGCGACGACGTTGAGGTGTCCTGTTGCCGGCTGACGTGGGACGGACATGCGCTGAACCTGTCCGAGCCGTCGGCGCGCCGACTCGACGTGTGGGCCGACGGGTACAGCGCGATGCCCGACGTGGCGGCCGGCGACGAGGTTGCGATCCACTGGGATCGGCTATGCGGCCGGTTGCGATCCGACCAGATCCAGGCGCTGGCCGACAGCACCACCCGTCAGCTCCAGACAACGAATCAGCGACTGGCGCACGTCTAGCGTGCTGGCCGGCAGGCGTCCTCCGGTCCGTCCCCCTGACACTGCGGGCACAGTCCGTGCAGGGTGAGGCCGGCACGCTCGGACAGCGTGAACGAACTGCCGGCCATTGCATGTTGCAGCGCAGAGGCCAGTCGTCCAGCGGGCACTTCGATGATCGAGCCACAGCGCGTGCACACCGCGTGATGATGCGGGTCGGCTGCCAGACCGTAGGTGGTCACCCCGCCCTCCAGCGTCAGCGCGTGCAACACGCCCTGGTCGACCAGGGTGATCACGGTGCGGTAGATCGTCGCCAGGTCCGGTGGCTGGTCTTCGGCCGGCAGGCACTCGTGCAGCCGCTGATCGATCTCGGCTACCGACAGATGACCGTGGACCGGCTCCAGCACTGCCAAGACGGCGATCCGGGACGCCATTCGGCGCAGCCCATGAGCGCGCAGCAGCTCGCCGATCCGCTCGATGACGGCCGGATCCAAAGCCGAAGGCCTGGCCACTCGTCCAGTATCACGCAGCCGATCGTCGAATCGCACCCAATGACCGGATCGGGCGCTGTCAGACTGTCGTCGTGCCCGATTTGTCCCGAGGTTCGATCTGCGATGTGCTGCCCACCGCGGCTGCGTTGCTTTCCGTCGACGGGGCGGTGGACGCGCTCGGGGTGACCGCGCGGATCGGCGATGTGCGACGCGTTGTGGTCGTTCTCGTCGACGGGATGGGCTGGCACCTGCTGCCGGAATTGGCCGCCGACGCACCGCTGCTGGCGTCGGTGCTGGCCGGTCACGCCGGCCAGCTTGACGAGCTCGCCTGCACCTTCCCCTCCACCACACCGACCAGCCTGGCGTCGCTGGCCACCGGGGTCGCGCCGGGCCGCCACGGGATTCTTGGTTTCACCGTCAACATCCCCGATACCGACCGGGTACTCAACCACATCTATTGGCGCGATGATCCGCCGGCCGGCCAATGGCAGCCCGTCCCAACATGGTTCGAACGGCTGCATTGCGCCGGCGTCGGCGCTCGTGCTGTGCTGCCCGCGGCATTTCTCGGCAGCGGCCTCACCGAGGCGACATACCGCGGTGCCCAATTCGTGCCGGCGACCCACGACGACGATTACGCCCAGCTCGTGGTCGACCAGCTACGGGGCGCACCCGGTTTGGTCTACGCGTACACCGCCGCGCTCGACACCGCGGCGCACCTGTTCGGTGTCGGCTCACCCGAGTGGCACGCCGCCGGGGCCTACGTGGACGCGCTGCTCACCCGGTTGGTCGAGGCGTTGCCGCCCGATGGCGCACTGCTGATCACCGCTGACCACGGCGGGTTGAACGTGCCGCAAGACCGGCGGATCGACCTTGACGCCGATGTGCGGTTGAGTGCAGGGGTGCGAGTCGTCGCCGGCGACCCGCGGGTGCGCTACCTGCACACCGAGCCGGGCGCGGCTTCCGACGTGATCGCGGCCTGGAGCGAGCTGTTGGCTGGGCGGGCCGACGTGCGCAGCCGCGACGACGCCGTCGCGGCTGGGCTTTTCGGACCCGTATTACCCGATCACCTGCCGCGGATCGGCGACGTCGTCGTCAGCTGTCTTGGTGACACGGCGGTCCTCGCCAGCGCCCACGAGCCGCCGGAAGCGGCTCAGCTCATCGGCTTCCATGGCGCTAGCGACCCGGTCGAGATGGCTATCCCGCTGATCACCTTCCAGGGCTGACCGGAGCGAAGCACCGTACCCGATTCTCCGGATTGCCACCTGCAAAATACTCGCAGAATTCCTGCGAATCATCTGCAAGACGCCCACCGGAGGTTTAGCGTGAATAGAGGCCGGGGTTCATATCCAGATGGGACGCGACATGGCCGCTGACACACTCAGCAGGCAATCCTCGTCGCGCTCTCGGCTACGCAAGGCTTTGACTCCCGACGAGTGGCTGCGCCTGGGATCGATGTTCGGGATCATTATCGCGCTACATGTGATCGGTTGGGGCACACTACTACTCGTCGTCGAGCCGGCGCATTTGAGCATCGGGGACAAGGCGTTCGGCATCGGCATCGGCCTGACCGCCTACACGCTGGGGCTACGCCATGCATTCGACGCCGATCACATCGCCGCGATCGACAACACCACCCGCAAGCTGATGAACGACGGACGGCGGCCCCTCAGTGTCGGCTTCTTCTTCTCCCTCGGTCACTCGTCGGTGGTGTTCGGGCTGGCACTGCTCATCGCATTCGGGCTCAAGGCGGTAATCGGGCCCGTCGAGCAGGACTCTTCGGCCCTGCATCACTACACCAGCCTGATCGGCACCAGCGTCTCGGGCGTGTTCTTGTACCTGATCGCCATCATCAACGTGGTGATCCTGGTGGGCATCCTGCGCGTGTTCGTGCAGATGCGGCGCGGCCGCTACGACGAAGACGAGCTCGAGACGCAGCTGAACAATCGCGGACTGCTCAATCGGCTGCTCGGCCGCTTCACCAAATCGGTTAGCGCGTCGTGGCATATGTATCCGATCGGGGTGCTGTTCGGCCTGGGCTTTGACACCGCGACCGAAGTCGCGCTGCTGGTACTGGCCGGAACCAGCGCCGCGGCCGGACTGCCGTGGTACGCCATCTTGTGCCTGCCGGTGTTGTTCACCGCGGGCATGTGTCTGCTGGACACCATCGACGGCTCGTTCATGAATTTCGCCTACGGCTGGGCCTTTTCGAATCCGGTGCGCAAGGTCTACTACAACATCACCATCACCGGCCTGTCGGTGGTCGTCGCGCTGCTCATCGGCACCGTCGAATTACTCGGACTGCTGGCCGAACAGTTCGGCTGGACCAGTGGATTCTGGAGCTGGCTGGGCGGCATCGATCTCAACGCAATTGGTTTTCTCATCGTCGGCCTGTTCGTGGTCACGTGGGCCGGCGCCTTGCTGATCTGGCGCTACGGGCGCATCGAGGAGAAGTGGACGGTGCAGGCCGAACGCGTCGGCTGAGACGCGTCGACGACAAGTCGACTTGGGTTCATCCCAGGTCGCGATCACCACCGCGCCCGGCCGGGGTGTGGAACCCAAGATCGTTACAGCCCTGAGCTGAGCCGGTGGCTCTCGCCGCCGACACACATCGATGACCGCAGATTTCCATCCGGTCGCCGGTGCGGTGTTTGCTGTCCGCAATCAGCCTGCACCGCAATATTTTTCGCGCATGTCCACGCCGCGGGCTTGCGCTGTCGTCGTGCGCCCTGATTCAGAGGAGAAACCCATGTCGTTCGTATCCATCGTACCGGAGCTTTTATCCACCGCAGCGGAAAACCTTCAATCCGTCGGCTTGAGACTTCAAGCGCAGAATACCGCAGCGGTGGCACCGACCACCGGCCTGATTCCGGCCGCCTCCGACGAGGTATCTGCCTTGACAGCAATGCAATTCACCGCGCATGCACACGCTTACCAAGCGGTGAGCGCGCAAGCCGCGGCGATTCACCAGATGTTCGTGACGATGTTGGCGGCCGGCGCCGACTCGTATGCCACCACCGAGGCCGCCAACGCGGTTGCTGCCGGATAAGGGGATTTGCAATGGATTTCGCAACATTACCGCCAGAAGTCAACTCCGGGCTGATGTATACCGGTCCAGGTTCCGGACCGATGATCGCGGCGGCCGCGTCGTGGGACAACCTGGCGACCGAGGTGTCCTCGGCCGCAGGCGATTACGGGTCGGCGATCTCCGGCCTCACCAGCGGTCCGTGGCGAGGCCCGGCCTCGGCGGCCATGGCGGCCGCCGCCGCGCCATACGTGTCCTGGATGAATGCCACCGCCGCGCAAGCCGAACAGGCCGCCGACCAGGCCAAAGCGGCGGCCAGTGCATACGAGGCCGCATTCAGCGCGACGGTTGCGCCGCCGGTCATCGCGGCCAACCGCGCATTGTTGGCATCGTTGGTCGCCACCAACATTCTCGGCCAGAACACTCCGGCGATCGCGACGACCGAAGCTCACTACGCCGAGATGTGGGCCCAAGACGCCGCGGCCATGTACGGGTACGCCGGATCCTCGTCAGCCGCATCGACGTTGACGCCGTTCCTCGAACCGCCGGCGACCACCACGGTCGGCCAGGCGACCGCCACGGGAACCTCGTCGTCGCTGTCACAGCTGGTGACTTCGGTCCCCGCAGCACTGCAAGGGCTCGCCTCGCCCGCGACGTCGTCGGGTTCGGGTCTCAACAGCATCATGAACTGGCTCGGACTGGATGGAGCGAACTTCAGCACCCCATCCGGAATCCTGAATTTCCTTGCCGGAACCGATGGGTCCCCCTTAGGCGCCTTCTTGAATGACAACGGCCTCAATACGCTCTTCTCGTCTGGTTTCTACATGCCGGGCAACTTCCTGGGCACCATGACGGATTTCATTGGGCTCGGAGGTAGCGGTGCGGCCTCGGAGGCGGCCGGGGCTGCCGGTGCGGCTTCGGAAGCCGCCGGGGATGCCGCCGCGGGAGCGGCCGCGGCCGGCGGAGTCGGCAGCGCGCTGGCGGCCCCAGCCGTGGGAGTCGGCGAATTGGGCGGTGCCGGTGCGGTGTCAGCCGCGGTGGGCCAGGGTACGGCGATCGGAGCGCTGGCCGTGCCGCCCGGCTGGAGTACGGCCGTCCCAACGCTAAGTCCGCCGGCCCCAATCCTCGGGGGCGCCCCGCTCGGGGCTTCCGCGGGCGCCACGGCCGGCGTCCCCGGGGTTCCGTTCTTCAATCAGGTCGCAAACGGCATCCACGATTCCGCGCCCAAATACGGGTTCCGACCGATGGTGGTGGTACACCCTCCGGCCGCCGGATAGCCGGTCTGACTACAGCGGGGTGGTGTAGGCGGCGCTGATGCCGCCGTCGACCAGATATGTCGCCGCAGTGATGAACGATGCGTCATCGCTGGCCAAAAACGCGACGACAGCCGCAATTTCGTCGGCTTCACCGAACCGCCCCATCGGCACGTGCACCATCCGCCGGGCCGCGCGTTCGGGGTCCTTGGCGAAAAGCTCTTGCAGCAGTGGAGTGTTCACCGGCCCAGGGCACAGCGCGTTGACCCGAATGCCCTGCCGGGCGAACTGCACACCGAGTTCGCGCGACATCGCCAACACCCCGCCTTTGGACGCGGTGTAGGAAATCTGCGACGTGGCCGATCCCATCACCGCGACGAATGAGGCGATGTTGACGATCGACCCGCGCCCTGCCGGCGCCATGTGCCGCAGCACAGCCCGGCAGCACAGGTACACCGATTTCAGGTTGACGTCTTGCACCTTCTGCCACGCCGGTAGCTCGGTGTTCTCGATCAGATCGTCATCCGGTGGCGAGATGCCGGCGTTGTTGACCGCGATGTCGATCGAGCCGTATCGGTCGACCGCGGTGTCGTAGAGCCCGTTGACCGAGGCTTCATCCGAAACATCAACCGGCACAAAGAGTCCGCCCAGTTCGTCAGCCGCCGCGGTACCGGTCCGCTCGTCGATGTCGCCGATGACCACGGTGGCCCCTTCGGCGTGAAGACGTCGCGCCGACGCCAGCCCGATGCCGCTGCCGCCGCCGGTCACCACCGCGATCTTGCCGCCCAGCCGTCGACTCAGGTCCAGACTCATGAACTCACCCGTCCGCTCGCGTACGCCTGTGCTGCCTCGACGATCGCCGAGAACAGCCGCAGGTCGTCCAGACTTTCCTCCGGATGCCACTGCACTGCGAGCGCAAAGCTCTGCCCAGGCAGCTCCAGTGCCTCGATCACACCATCGGCATCCCAGCCGCTGACCACCAGGCCCTCGCCGAGATCGGCGATGGATTGGTGGTGATAGCACCGCGCGTCAACGGATTCGCCGACCAACGCAGCCAGCCGCGTGCCGGCCACGGTGCGCACCGGCAGCGTACTGAATTCGGCGTTGCCGGCCCGGTGTCCGCTGTGGCCGATGACATCGGGCAGGTGCTGATGCAGAGTTCCGCCCAGTGCGACGTTGAGCACCTGTGCGCCGCGGCAGATGCCCAGCACCGGAAGCTGCCGCTCGAGCGCGGCGTGCAACAGCCCGAACTCCCAGGCGTCGCGCTGCCCTCCAGGTTGGTCTGTGCTCGGATGGGGCTCCTGACCGTAGGCCGCGGGATCGATGTCCTTGCCACCGGTGATCAACAGCCCGTCCAGGCCATCGAGAACACGGTCGGCGATCTCGGCATCCACCGGCTGCGGCGGCAGCAGCACGGCCACCCCGCCGGCCGCGGTGACACCTTGAAAGTAGACGGCCGGAAGGAAACTGGCGGGCACGTCCCAGACGCCCAATTGCGCTCGGTTCAGGTAGGTGGTCAGACCGATGACCGGAGGCTTGTCAGAACCGCTCAAACCCGCGAACCCTCTCCCAATCCGTGACTGCCGCATTGAACGCGTCCACCTCGACGCGTGCGTAGTTGACGTAATGGCTGACCACTGCATCGCCGAACGCCTCTCGGGCGATCGCCGACGCATCGAACAGCGTCGCCGCTTCGGCCAGCGTACCGGGCAGACGCTCGACGCCGGGGGCCTCGTACGCATTGCCGGAGCACGGTTCCGGCAACTCCAGGCCGTTTTCGATACCGTGCAGTCCGCCGGCGATGAGCGCCGCGACGGCCAGGTACTGATTGACGTCACCGCCGGGCACCCGGCATTCCACCCGCAAGTTGTCGCCGTGACCGACGACACGCAATGCGCAGGTCCGGTTGTCCAAGCCCCACGCCACCACGGTGGGCGCGAAGCTGCGATCGGCGAACCGCTTGTAGGAGTTGATGTTCGGCGCATACTGCAGTGTCATCTCCCGCAACGTGGCCAACTGGCCCGCGATAAAGCTGCGGAACATCGGCGAAATACCGAACGGTTGACCGTCCTCGGCGGCCACCGCGGATCCGTCTGCCGACCTCAGCGACATATGAATGTGGCAGCTGTTGCCTTCGCGCTCATCATATTTCGCCATGAACGTCAGCGATTTGCCGTGCTGGTCGGCGATTTCCTTCGCGCCGTTCTTGTAGACGCCGTGGTTGTCACAGCTGACCAACGCCTCGTCGTAGCGGAACCCAAGCTCTTGCTGCCCCTTGTTGCACTCCCCCTTGACGGCCTCCCAGTGCAGTCCCGCGCCCTGCATGTGCTGGCGGATATCTCGCAACAGCGGCTCGAGGCGGCTCGAGGGCATCACCGCGTAGTCCAGGTTGTAGTCGCTGGCCGGTGTCAGCTCGCGATATTCGCTCGCCCAGGCCTGGCGGTAGGTGTTTTCGAAGACTATGAACTCCAGTTCGGTGGCCACGTAGGCCCGCAGACCGCGCTGGTTCAACCGGTCAAGCTGGCGGCGCAAGACCTGGCGCGGCGAGGGTTCGATGGGGCTTCCGTCGTGCTTCATCAGATCGGCGAGCACCAGCGCCGTGCCTGGCAGCCACGGCGCGCGCCGCAGCGTGGACAGGTCTGGCCGCATCACCATGTCGCCGTATCCGGAATTCCAGCCCGACATGGCGTATCCCTCGACCGTGTTCATCTCGACATCGACCGCGAACAGATAGTTGCAGGCCTCGGCGCCGGACTCGGCCACCTCGTCGATGAAGAACCGCGCCGACACCCGCTTGCCCATTAGCCGGCCCAGCATGTCGCTGAACGCGACGATGACCGTGTCGACTTCACCGGCGGCGACGAGTCGCTCGAGTTCGTCGCGCGACAAGCTCGGCTCGGTCACCAGGTGCTGGTGCGTAGGACGATCTCGGCGGCCAGTTGCGCCGTCGACTCGTGCGCATTGCGCCGTCCGAGTAACTCCACCACCCGGTAATCGCCGTAGACGAACCGCTGGCTAGCCTGCGCCACGGAGTGAGCCGCGGAGTTGCTGACCAGCGCGGTTGTGTTGATCTCGACAGGTGGGCAGTGTTCGTCGCGAACCACACCGGCAGGGTCGGCGACCCGCGGGTGACCACGATCGATGACTACCAGGCCGGTGAACCGGTCCAGCCTCGTCGCGGCCAGCTCCCACGCCAGTTCGGCGCCGTCGCGGTCGCCGACCAGCACGCCCCAACTGACGTCGAGCACGTCGAGGATGCCGACCACCGACTTCGGCGTCAGGCGTGGATCCGGGCCCACGACAATCGTGCGCAGCGACGCCGTGTGCAGGCGCTCGCACACCGCCTCATACGCGGTGAGTGCCCGCTCGGCCGCACACAAGAGCACCACGACGGAGCCCTTCTCCGGACCGGTGTCGCAGACCTGGATGGGAAACCCGTCGACGGTAGTCATCATCGTCGAAGGCACCACAGCAAATTACAGTCAATTGCCCCGCGCGCGGGCCATTTTCGTGCGGTTCGTTAGCTGTGTGGCTATTGGAAATGTTCTGGCAACATCGAGCTGACGACCGACAACCGCCGTGGTCAGCGCAGCGCGGAAACGATCGTCGGACGCGGTGGCGGCCCGCTGTCGAGCAGTCCGGCGATGGCATCGACATCGAGGTGGGCATCGAGCAGATCGGCCATCAGATCGAGCTGAGCATCCCGTCGCGCAGCCACATTCACGTCGTCGGCAGCGACGAATCCGTCCCGGCCCGCTGCCGCCGCGGCGAGGGTCAACCATTGCCTTCGGAAGTCGTCGTTGTCGAACAGGCCGTGCCAATGCGTCCCGAATATCTGGCCGCGCTGATACCCCTCCGGGGACCCGTCCACCTCGAACCAGGTGGCCTCCGAGCAGCGGGCCACCCGCCCGTTGTGGATCTCGTAGCCATGCAGCGATCCCTGCCGGCGGCGCAGCACCTTGTCGGATGCGAACACGATGTCGGCGTCCAGCATCCCCATCGCCTCGACCCGGCCCAACCGGCTTTCGACCGTGTCGTCGATCGACCGACACAGCATCTGGAAGCCACCGCAAATGCCCAGCACGGACCGACCCGAGGCGGCATGCGCGCGAATGGCCTGGTCCAGGCCGCGCTCCCGCATCCAGCCCAAATCGGCAACGGTGGATTTGGTGCCCGGCACCACGACCACGTCGGTGTCGGCCAAGTCGGCGGGTTCCCGGACCCAGCGCACCAGCACGCCGGGTTCGCAGGCCAGCGCCTCGACGTCGGTGGAGTTGGAGATCCGGGGCAACCGCAGCACCGCGATCCGAAGCCACTGGTCACCGCGAGGTGGTTTGGGTGTGCCCAGTACGCGGTGCGCCAACACCGGGACCGCGTCCTCGGTGTCGAGCCACAGATCGTCGGTGTAGGGCAGCACTCCGTAGGTGGGACGGCCGCTGAGTTCGGCGAGTTGGCGCAGCCCGGGTTCCAGCAGCGAGACGTCGCCGCGGAACTTGTTCACGATGAATCCGGCGATCAGCGCCTGATCGGCGGGGTCGAGCACGGCCACCGTCCCGAACAGGTGCGCGAGCAGCCCGCCGCGATCGATGTCACCGACAATGACCGCCGGCAGATTCGCGGCGCGGGCCAGACCCAAGTTCACCAAGTCCGTTGCACGTAAGTTGATTTCAGCCGGCGAACCGGCGCCCTCGCAGATCACCGCGTCGAACTCGGTTCGTAATTGCGCTAATTCGTCTTGCACGACAGCCGAGAGTTTGTTGCGATCCGACCAGTACTCGGCGGCGGTGGCCACCCCCGCGACCTGTCCCTTGATCACCAGCTGCGAGGTCATATCGCTGCCGGGTTTGAGCAGAATCGGGTTGAACCGCACGCTGGGCGCCAGGCCGGCCGCGCGGGCCTGCATCGCCTGGGCGCGGCCGATCTCGCCGCCCTCGATGGTCACCGCGGAGTTGTTCGACATGTTCTGCGCCTTGAACGGCGCAACGCGAATTCCTTTGCGCACCAGCAACCGGCAGAGCCCTGCGACCACCATCGATTTGCCCGCGTCGGATGTGGTGCCTGCCACCAGCAGCGCGCCGCTCACGGGCGGGTTGTCACGGCAGGGTGAGGATTTCCGCGCCGGAGTCGGTGACCAGCAAGGTGTGCTCGAATTGGGCGGTCCACTTACGGTCTTTGGTGACCACCGTCCAGTCGTCGTCCCAGATTTCGTAGTCCAGCGCCCCGAGGTTGATCATCGGTTCGATGGTGAACGTCATTCCCGGTTCGAGGATGGTGGTGACGGCAGGCTGGTCGTAGTGCAGCACGACCAGCCCGTTATGGAAGGTGGTACCGATGCCGTGACCGGTGAAGTCGCGAACCACGTTGTAGCCGAACCGGTTTGCGTACGACTCGATGACACGGCCGACCACCGACAGCGCACGGCCCGGCTTGACGGCTTTGATCGCCCGCATCGTCGCTTCGTGGGTCCGCTCGACGAGCAGGCGATGCTCCTCGGAGACGTCGCCGGCCAGGAAGGTCGCGTTGGTGTCGCCGTGCACGCCGTCGATGTAGGCGGTGACATCGATGTTGACGATGTCGCCGTCTTCGATCACGGTCGAGTCGGGGATGCCGTGGCAGATGATTTCGTTCAGCGACGTGCAGCACGACTTGGGATAACCCTTGTAGCCCAACGTCGATGGATAGGCGCCGTGGTCGACCATGTAGTCGTGCGCGATGCGGTCCAGCGCATCGGTCGTCACACCCGGCGCGACGGCCTTGCCCGCCTCCGCGAGCGCACTGGCCGCGATCTGCCCGGCAACCCGCATCTTCTCGATCACCTCGGGCGTCTGCACCCACGGCTCGGTGCCCTCCCGCGCCGTCGGCTTGCCGACGTATTCCGGCCGTGGGATCGACTTGGGCACCGGCAGCGTCGGCGAGACCACGCCGGCCGACAGTGCAGAACGAACAGGCATGGTGTCAGGGTATCCGTATCCGGCGGGATCAGGCGCGGCCGCGGCGGCGCACGAGCGAGCGGCGCGGGCCCTTGACCTTGACCGAGCCGCACACCACCCGGCCGGTCAACACCACGTGCGGGGTGCCCTCAGCCGGTGCGATCTTGCGCCGGTCGCTGGCGCTGCCGCCGTAGACCTCGACGTCGTCGATCGATGCGCTCGCGCCGTCGGGCAATCGAATCTCGACCGAGCCGAACCGCATGTCGAGTTCGATGACGACCACCGGCCCGGCGAACCTGGCCTTGACCAGATCCAGCTCGACCGAGCCCATCCGGCGCACCAATGCCAGCCGGGTGGGCACCGTCCACTCTCCGTGACGCTTGAGTGAACCGGCCCAGCCGCGCAACTCGACCCGGTCAGCCGCGGAGGTGACGATCGCCCCCGGCCCGGGCAG
>NZ_DATNJW010000464.1:0-5422 GCF_035603715.1 Mycobacterium sp.
GTCGACCCCAACGCACATCACGTCTTCCTTGGGGCCGATGTTCCAGCCGTAGGTCGCCTCAGGAGCGTAGAAATCTCCCAGCGGTCGCCAGTCGCCTGCTTTCTCGCAGTCCTTGTTGGCCTGCAGCCATCGGTCGACCCATGCCTCGAGTTTTTCGCGGGAGTGTGACGCCATTGTCAGTCTTCTTTCTCTTGGATCAATAGGGCTTGGGTGGGGCACATTTCGACGGCCCGCTCGACTTCATCGCGGGCCTCGTCAGGGGGTTCAGTGTCGAGGATCTCGACCTTTCCGCGTTTGGGCACCCGGAAGTAGTCCGGGGCCTCCAGTTCGCACATCGCATGGCCTTGGCATAAATCCAAGTCGACTCCGACCCGGTATCCCATGATCAGCTCCCGTTACGCCGGCGGTAGCGCGCCTTCGCCGGCCGGGCCAGTTGCACAACCATCTTGGAGTGGTCGTTGTGATAGCTGTCGGCGGCCTGCGCCATCTCGAACTCATACTCGCGCAACAGAACCGAGAAGATCGCCTTGATCTGCATCTGCGCGAACGCGGCTCCGACGCAACGGTGCCGTCCGGCGCCGAACGGGATCCAGGTCCATCGGTTGACGACGTCGGCCTGCTCGGGCTTGTTGTACCGGTCGGGGTTGAAGGCGTCGGGCTCGGGGAAGTCCTCGGGGATCCGGTTCGATATCGCGGGGGAGGCCGCGACGAAGTCACCCTTGTGAATCGGGAAGCCCTGCACCTCGAATTCGCCCTGGGCCACCCGCATCAAAATAATCAACGGTGGGTGCAGCCGCAGGGTCTCCTTGACCACGTTGTCCAGCTTGGGAATCTGGCGCAGCGCATGGAAACTCACCTCTTGGCCGTCGGAGTACAGCTCCTCGAGCTCGGTGAGTACCTCGGCGTAGGCCTCGGGATGACGAATCAACTCGATCAACGTCCACGCCGAAGTGCCGGAACTGGTGTGGTGCCCGGCGAACATCAGCGAGATGAACATCCCGGTGACCTCGTCGGCGGAGAACCGGGGATTACCGTCCTCGTCCTTGATCGACACCAGCACGTCGAGCATGTCGCGGTCAGCCTTGTCGGTGGGCGGGTTGGCGATCCGGTCGTTCATGATCTCCTGAACCACCGCAACCAGTTTCACGCGAGCCTCGTCGCGGCGCTGGAAGCTCTCGATCGGAAGATACGGATCGACGTAGCACAGCGGATCGGTGCCGCGCTCCAGCTCGTGGTAGTACTCGGCGAACCGGTGGTCGAGCTGTTCGCGGAATTTCAAGCCGATCAGGCAGGCCGTCGACGTGTAGATGGTCAACTCGGAAAAGAAGTCGAGCAGTTCGATCTCACCCTCGTCGCCCCAGCCGGCGATCATCTTCTTGACTTCGCCCTCGATGGTGGCGGCGTGGCCCTTCATCTGTTCGCCACGCAGCGCGGAGTTGTGCAGCATCTCCTTGCGCCGTTCGGGGCTGGCGTCGAACACCACGCCCTTGCCGAAGATCGGCGTCATGAACGGATAGGCCTCGGCCTGGTCGAGATCCTCGTCGGCGGAGCGGAAGAAGAACTCGTTGGCCTCGGCGCCCGACAGGAAGATGACGTGCTTGTCGACGAGCTGGAACCAGCCGACGTCGCCGCATTCGTCGCGGATCCGCTGCATCAAACCGATTGGGTCGGTGCGGAATTCCTCGAGATGGCCGTGTTCTTCGGCGCCGCCGGAAACCCGCGGCACGATAGCTGTGGTCACTGTCCTGGTATCCCCTCTTCGCCGAGTGCGAGCTTCTGGCGATCTCTGTTGTCGGCCAACGGGGCTTCGGGCTGAAGCTCCATGTTCGCGATGAACCCACCGCGCGGTGTCTCGGCGACGAACGTGATGGCTCGTCCCAGGTCCGCGGCGCGCAGGAAGTAGTCGTGGCGGGCCTGGCCCCACTTGGCCCAGTCCTCCAGCGCGGGACCGATCTTCTCGGCCGGCAGGCTCCAGCCCATCGCTGTTTTCGTGGGGCCGGGATGCACGATCGACGCCCGCACACCGGTACCTTCGAGTTCCATCTGCAGGTTGCTGACCATCGCGAGCAGCGCGGCCTTGGCCGCGCCGTAAGCACCCATGTGCGGCCGCTGACGCAGTGCCACATCGGAGCCGACGAAAATCAGGTCGCCGCGCTGACGGTCGAGCATGCCCGGCAGCACCGCGGCGGTCAGCCGGTTGGCGCCGATGAGGTGGATCTGCAGCTGTGAGTCGAACTCGTCGGTGGTGATCTCGGCGAGCTTGCCGAAGTAGGTGTCGCCCGCGCCGGCCACCAGCACCTCGATATCGCCGAGCGCGGCTACCGACTGTGCGACAAAGGATTTGACCGAGTTCGGGTCGGTGACGTCCAGATGGAAGCCGACTGCCTCGCCTCCGTCGGCGTTGATCTTGCCGACGATGTCGTCGAGCTTCTCGACCCGGCGGGCACCCAGGGCGACTGGGAAGCCGTGTGCGGCGAGTTCGATCGCCGTGGCTTCACCGATGCCGGAGGAGGCGCCGGCCACGATGGCCGGCCGGCGTTCGGGCAGTCGTTCAAAGCGGGGCATTCAGCGGACCTCCACGGTCATGGGTAGGTGAGCGAATCCGCGGACATTGCTGGAATGGACGCGGACGGCGTTGGCCTCGTCCACTTCGTAGCCGCGGATTCGCTTGAACAACTCGGTGAGGGCGACCCGGGCCTCCATCCGCGCCAAATGCGCGCCGAGGCAGAAGTGCGCACCACTGCCGAAACTCAATAGTTTGGAACCGATGTCGCGCCCGATCACATAGTCGTCGGCATTCTCGAATGCGCGTTCGTCGCGGTGCCCCGACCCGGGCAGCAGCAGCAGGATGTCGCCGTCGGGAATCGTGGTGTCGTAGAGCGTCAGTTCGCCGGCGACCGTGCGGGCCAGGATCTGGCTGGAGGTGTCGTAGCGCAATGTCTCCTCCACCCACGCCGGCACCAGCGAGAGGTCCGCGTAGACCGGGGTCAACTGGTCGGGGTTTTTGTGGCCCCAAAATGCGGCATTGGCAAGGAGTTTGGTGGTCGTCTCGTTTCCGGCGATCACCATCAAGAACATGAAGCCGAGGACTTCATCGTCGGTGAGGCGGTCGCCGTCGATCTCGGCCTCAAGCAGCGCGGTCGTCAGGTCGTCGGTCGGCTTCTTGCGGCGCTCCGCGACCATCTGCTGGTAGTAGACGATCAGGTTGATCGACGCCTCGACCGCGGCGGCCGGCACGTCGGTGACGCCATCGTCGCGGTGCATGACGCCGTCGGCCCAGGCGCGCACCTGGTCACGATCCGGCTCGGGGACCCCCATCAGTTCCGAGATGACGTCCATCGGGAGCTTGCCGGCGAACTCGTTCACGTAGTCGACAACTCCGTCGGCTGCCTTCTCCACCATGATGTCCAGGTGCTGGTGCGCGATCTCGGTGACCCGCGGTTCGAGCTCACGAATACGCCTGGGCGTGAAGCCTTTTGACACCAGAGTGCGCAGCCGCAGGTGCGCCGGGTCGTCCATGGCCAGGAACGACATGGTCTTCGACGCGTGCGGACCCCTCGCTGCGGGGTCCAGCGAGACGCCGTACTTGTTGGACAGCGTGGTGCTGTTGCGAAAGCCTTGGTGTACGTCGGCGTGCCGGGACACGGCCCAGAAGCCCAGCTCCTCGTTGCGATACAGCGGGGCCTCATCCCGCAACCTCTTGTAGTACGGGTACGGATCCTCGTGGAAGTCGTAGTCATACGGGTCCAGAAGTGGCTTGTCGATCTGAAGGGTCATCAGTCTTCCGTCTTGACAATGAGGCCGACCGCGTAGGCGAGGTGGTCGGCAATCTGGTGGTAGGTGTAGGCGCCGCTGGCGGCGTTGACCAGTGCGCCGAAGAACGCCATCTCGAGCACCGACACGATCCGGGGCTCGGCGTGGGGTCCGATGGCCGAGGTGATGCGACGGTGGACCTCCGCGCCGATCCGGTCGCGGACCGCCCGCACGGCGGGATCCCCGCCGCCGCCAAGTAACGCCGTCGTGCACGCCGCGGCGACCTCGGGTTCGTCGGCGACCACCAGCGCGAGGTGCCGCAGCGCCTTATCCACTCGTGTCGGCATCGGCTCGTTGACGTCGGTGAAGTACGGCACCTGTCGCACCAGATCGAGGTAGACCTCGGCGATCAGATGGTTCTTCGACGAGAAGTAGGTGTAGGCGGTGGCTGGGGCCACCTTGGCGCGGGCCGCCACTGCGCGCACGGTCAGGTCGGCGTAGGAGGTCTCGCGCAGAACCTCGACACCTGCGGTCAAGACCTTGCGGAAGGTCTCTTCCTGTCGACGGTTGCGCGGCACGTCCCGGACCGGACCGCCGGCGTCGGGAGTGATCGTGACCACTGGGTCGCTGGACACTTGTCCAAGCTATCCGATGCATCCGGCACGAGGCAAGCCCGTTCTGGATAACAGCAGATGAAGCCGCAGATCCAAGCTGAGAGCGGTGGTCACGGCGTGCCCGCCCTTGCATTTTCGGCGACGCGAAGACTATGTTCAACTGGATTATTCCGGACATGTGTCCATCCTGACGAACGGTGGAGGCGAAGATGGCATTGCTGGCCGACGGCGTGAGCCCGCTGCTCATCGACGGCAAGCTGACGAGCGGCCGCCACGGCACTTTTCCCACGATCAACCCGGCCACTGAAGAAGTGCTGGGTGTGGCCGCTGATGCCGACGCCGAGGACATGGGTCATGCGATTGAGGCGGCTCGCCGCGCCTTCGACGACACGGACTGGTCGCGCAACACCGAGCTGCGGGTGCGGTGTATTCGGCAGCTGCGCGACGCGATGCGCGAGCACGTCGAGGAACTGCGCGAGATCACCATTGCCGAGGTCGGCGCGCCACGAATGCTGACAGCCGCCGCCCAATTGGAGGGGCCGGTCGGGGATCTGAGCTTCGCGGCCGACACCGCCGAGAACTACCGGTGGAACTCCGATCTCGGTGAGGCATCGCCGATGGGGATCCCCACCCGCCGAACCGTTGCGCGTGAGGCCGTCGGTGTGGTTGGCGCGATCACCCCGTGGAACTTCCCGCATCAGATCAATCTGGCCAAGCTGGGTCCCGCGCTCGCCGCCGGCAACACGGTCGTGCTGAAGCCCGCGCCGGACACGCCGTGGTGTGCGGGTGTGCTCGGTGAGATCATCACCGAGCACACCGATTTTCCGCCGGGCGTCGTCAACATCGTCACTTCCAGCGACCACAGCGTGGGGGCGCTGTTGGCCAAAGACCCTCGGGTGGAGATGGTTTCGTTCACCGGCTCGACGGCCACCGGCCGCAGCGTGATGAGCGACGCGGCCGTGACGCTCAAGAAGGTGTTCCTGGAACTGGGGGGCAAGTCCGCGCTCGTCGTGCTCGACGACGCGGATCTGAACGGCGCGTGCTCGGTATCGGCG
>NZ_DATNJW010000465.1:0-23924 GCF_035603715.1 Mycobacterium sp.
GGCAGCCGATTCCTGTCCCCGGAGGTGACCGCCGGTCTCACCGGACGGCGAAGCCTACGGCTTGACGGAAACCTGGTGATACCGCTGGCATTCCACCTCGGCTATCACCGACTGCCGTTCGACGTGATCCCCGGCTTCGGCCACGTCGGACTGGGCGGCTCGCTCGGGTGGGCCGATCCGGAGAGCGGCCTCGCGTTCGGATTTGTGCACAACCGGTTGCTGACTCCCTTCGTGGTCGTCGACCACGCCGGGTTCGTCGCGACGAGCGCCTTGCTGCGGAGGGGCGCAGCCCAGGCGCGCAAGGACGGGTTCGAGCGGGTGGCCGACTTCGGTTCGCCCTTCGCCGAGCCAGGAGCCGTTGCCGGCTAGCGGGGTAGGCGAGCCAGCGTGACCTCTAGAGAAGCCCGCGTACCCCGTCTCCCGCTGGACGAGGCCAAAGCCGCCGCGGACGAAGCCGGTGTGCCCGACTACATGGCCGAGCTGGCGATCTTTCAGGTGCTGCTGAACCACACCGCGCTGGCCGGTCGCCTGAACGATCTGCTCGCGCTCATGCTGTGGCACGGAAAACTCGACTCGCGGCTACGTGAGCTCGCGATCATGCGGATCGGTTGGCTCACCGCCTCCGACTACGAATGGACACAGCACTGGCGGGTCGCCCAGGGACTCGGGGTGAGCGCCGATGACCTGCTCGGCGTTCGGGATTGGCAGTCCCACGACGGGTTTGGCCCGACGGAGCGGGCGGTGCTTGCCGCCACGGATGATGTGGTGCGCGACGGCGCGGTAAGCGAGCAGAGCTGGGCGGCATGCAAGCGCGAGTTGGGCGCCGACCATGCGTTGCTCATCGAGCTCGTCGCCGCGATCAGTGGGTGGCGCATGATCGCATCGATTCTGCACAGCTTGCAGGTGCCGCTGGAAGACGATGTGGCGAGCTGGCCGCCGGATGGCCAGTCGCCCAACCGATAAACAGCCTCGTGTCTCTCGGCGGCCACGTCCGATTGACACGTCAATCACTAACTCATAGCCTTCCGGGCATGCAGACGGGGGTCGCGCGCATGCTCGGGGTGGAGTTCCCGATCTGCGCGTTCAGCCACTGTCGGGACGTGGTGGCTGCGGTGTCCAACGCCGGCGGGTTCGGTGTCCTGGGAGCGGTTGCGCACAGCCCGGAGCGCCTGGACGCCGAGCTCACCTGGATCGAGGAGCAGACCGGCGGTAAGCCGTATGGCGTCGACCTGCTCTTACCGCCCAAATATGTCGGCGCTGAGCAGGGCGGGATTGACGCTACGCAGGCCCGCGAACTGGTACCCGAACAGCACCGCGCGTTCGTCGACGACTTGCTGGTCCGCTACGGGATTGCGGTCCCCACCGACGAGGAGCGACTGCCGCCGGGCGACTTGAACATCTCGCCGAAGGGTTACCAGCCACTGCTCGATGTCGCATTCGCCCACCGCATCCGGCTGATCGCCAGCGCGCTGGGGCCGCCGCCGCCGGACCTGGTCACCCACGCTCACGACCGTGACGTGTTGGTCGCGTCGCTGGCCGGAACGACCGAGCACGCGCGGCGGCACGCCGCGGCCGGTGTCGACCTGATCGTCGCCCAGGGCACCGAGGCCGGCGGTCACACCGGCCAAGTTTCGACGATGGTGCTGGTCCCCGAGGTCGTCGACGCGGTGGCCCCGGTGCCGGTGCTGGCCGCGGGTGGCATCGCCCGCGGCCGCCAGATCGCCGCGGCGCTGGCTTTGGGCGCCGAGGGCGTGTGGTGCGGTTCGGTCTGGCTGACCACCGAGGAAGCCGAAACGATGCCCGTCGTCAAGGAAAAATTCCTGGCCGCCAGCTCATCGGACACCGTGCGATCGCGGTCGTTGACCGGCAAGCCCGCGCGGATGCTGCGCACCGCCTGGACCGATGAGTGGGAGCGGGCCGACAGCCCCGATCCGCTCGGGATGCCCTTGCAGAGCGCGTTGATCGGCGACCCCCAAATCCGTATCAACCGGGCCGCCGCCCAGCCCGACGCCAAAGCCCGCGAGCTGGCCACCTATTTCGTCGGTCAAGTCGTGGGCTCGCTGAACAAGGTGCAGCC
The DNA here is from genome assembly GCF_035603715.1 of Mycobacterium sp. Lineage (GTDB taxonomy): Bacteria > Actinomycetota > Actinomycetes > Mycobacteriales > Mycobacteriaceae > Mycobacterium. The sequence goes on from NZ_DATNJW010000465.1 coordinate 2,078, forward strand.
GACCGCGTCAGTGGTGCTGGACATGGTCTCTGAGTTCATCGACGCCGTCGGGCGACTCGACGAGTTGGTGGACCGGTGAGCGGCGAGACCCGGACGCGTCGGCGGCCGGCGGTCAGCGACGACGACAAGCTGCGGCGGCGCGATGAGATCATGGCTGCGGCCAAAAAAGTGTTCGCGAGCAACGGTTTTCACTCGACAACAATCGCCGACGTCGCCAAAGAGGCGAATTTGGCATACGGCTCGATCTATCAGTACTTCGATTCAAAGGACGACCTGTTTGACGCACTGATGTCGGCCGAGGGATATGCGTTACGCACTCACGTCGCGGTGGCGCTGGCCGGTACCGGCGAGCGATCCGATAGGAGCTGGGCGCCATTGCATGCTGCTGTGCAGGCGACCTTCGAGTTCTTCGAAAAAGACAAGGCGACCGCCAAGCTGTTGCTGCGCGACGCTTACGCGTTGGGCGAACGGTTCGAGACGCACCTCAACAGCATCTACGAGTCGTTCATCGACGATATCGACCAGTACATGGCCGTCGCCCAGCAGCGCGGCAAAGTGATCAGCGCCCCGCCGCGGATGGTGGCCTACAGCCTGGCGGCGCTGATCGGGCAACTGGCTCACCGTCGGCTGATCACCGACGACGGCGTTACCGCCGCCGACGTCGCCGATTTCGTCGTCGAGTTCATCGGTAACGGGCTGCGGCCCCGCAAGAGCTCGAAGGTGGAGCCGTGAGTGTCAACGGTCCCATGCCGACTCGCCCGATGGTCAGCGAGCCGCGGCGTGACGAGATCATGACTGCCGCCAAGAACGTGTTCTCGCGCAACGGGTTTGACGCCACGACGACCGCCGATGTCGCCAAAGAGGCCGGTCTGGCGTTCGACGTCGTCTACCAGTACTTCGACTCGAAGGACGCCTTGTTCCAGGCGTTGATCGCCGAACAGGAGCACGCCCTGCGCACCCACGTGGCGGTCGCGCTGGCCGCAAGCGGCGCAAGCTTCGGATACGCGGAGGTGCCGTTTCGCGCCACACTGCGGGCGATGTTCGAGTTCTTCGAGGCCGATCGTGCCGCCACCAAGTTGCTGTTCCGCGACGCTTACACCAAGAACAACCGATTCAACGAGAAACTGGCCGGCGTCTACGAGCGTTACATCGACGACATCGAAGCCCTTGTCGTCGCCGGGCAGCGGCGCGGCGACATAGTGGCTGCACCGTCCAGGTTGGTGGCTTACACCCTGACCGTGCTGATCGGGCAGATTGCGCACCGTCGGCTGACCACCGACGACGGCATCACTGCGGCCGAGGCCGCGGACTTCATCGTCGCGCTGGTGATGAAGGGGTTGCGGCCCGACTAGCCCCCTGGCCAGGTTACGGAACCATAACGGCTGGTCAGGGGTCATCGGCGTGGCGAATTGACCCGGGCGGAATGTTCGGGCATCATCGTCAGGGTAAGCACCTCGTTAGGTGAGGCGTCTACACGGATACAGGCCACTGACCCCGAACGTCGAGAGACGCCCAGGGTCAGGACAGCTCCTCCCGGCTTAAGGGTTGAGCCCAAGTGGCTTCCGGCCTTGCATTTTTTTGTAGGCCCGGATACGCCGTGTAGTGCCGAAACTCTACGAGTGGGGTGCGGTTTCCCGCTCTGTCGGGTTCTGTATTCCTGCTTGCGTGCCATTTGTGCGGTAATCCGCACGTGCTGCGACCGCGAGGAGGTGAGGGACGCATGAGTTCCAGTGACAGTCCGGATCGATATCCGGGCTCCGTTTCGTCCCGAACCGGCCTGCGGCGCGTCGTCTTCAGCTGAGCCTTTCTCGGCCCAAGCGTTCTGCAGAGATCTGCTCCACGCCGTTTCGGACGGACATCGAATCCCGTTGTGCCCGTTTGATTTTCTGCGTAGGAGGCGATCATGACCGCTGTTCTGTACGACGAAGTAGTAGCGGCGACGTCCACACCTCGGCTCAGGGTGGTCCCTGACCCGACGCCGACCACACCGTCGACGCCGAAGACCTCCAAGCGGTCTGACCTTCCGATGACAGGCGCCGACCCGCTGGTCGAGGGCGCTGCTCGGCTGCTCTGTGTTCCGCTGCGGCAGCTCTACGCTGCGCTGTGGCGCGCGGGCATCCTGGAAGTGGGCGCCTGAAAGGCGCTCCGGCGGCTGCGTTGTGACGCTCCCGGTATCTGAGGCGTGATAAAGCTCCGGTACCGGGAGCGCTTCGTTACGGCTGCGCTGCGATGAAGGCCGACAGTCCTTGTTGATATGCGGCAAGGCTATGCCGCCAGCCGAGCTGGGCTTGCCCGCCGCTGTCGACACTGATTTGCGCGCCGACATGGACGTACGGCGCGGGCGGCAGCAAGGGAACGATGTCGAGAAAATTCACTACGCGGAAACAGCTTTCGATCGCAGCGTTGAACTTCTCGGCGAACTCACTCACTCCGACCCGGGGTCCGGCGAACGTAATCAGCCGCGGCTCGATCGTGTTCGGTGGCATGTTCTGGGCGATGTCAGGCGCCGCGAGAACTGCCAGTGCCGCACCAAGGCTGTGGCCGGTAATCAGGATCTGATCGCAGCCGGCCACCGCTGCGGACAGATGGGTGGCGATGTTATTGCGGACGAGCTGGTAGACCTCCTGAAAGCCGGAATGCACCTGCCCGAACCCGCTGATCGGACGGTAGTCGTCGGGTATCGCGTCGATATCGGCGATCCACTCTGCGAGATCGGATGTGCCGCGAAAAGACACGAATGCGGTTCGACTGGCCGGGTTCTGGCCCATCAGCCCGAAGATGTTGGTGTTGTTGGTCATCGCGGTCACGGCGGGATGCGGATTAGGCATCGCGGTGAGCATCACGGCGTCCGCCTGGATGAGGCTGGTCTGGCTGTAACCCGCCGGCAGAGCCGCGGTGTTGCCACCCATCACGGTGTAGGCCGCTTGCGCCAACGGCAGAGCGACGTCGCGCGCAAAAGTCGGGTCGAAAGCCACAGCCGCAGTCTAGGACGACCTCAGCGTCGGGACGCTCAACCTCTGTCTTGATGCTTGTTGAGCCAGATGTACGCTAACCTGCGAACCACCTTCTCACCGCTGACGACAGCGAACCCGGCTGCGACAGAGCCGAACTCAGGAGATGTCATTTCGATGCCCGACACGCACGCCTTTGACCGCGCGATTGCTCTCGAGGTTGTCGACGACGATGTCGTCCGGGGCACTACTCGGCCTGAGTGGGCGAACATGGTCGGACCCTTCGGCGGTGTCACGGCCGCGACCTTGCTGCGGGCTATCCAAGTGCATCCCGATTGTCTTGGTGAACCGGTGGCATTGACGGTGAATTTCGCCGCGCCCATTGCCGACGGCGATTTCGAGATTTCGCGCCGGGCGCCGCGCACCAACCGCACCAATCAACACTGGATCGTCGAACTCAGTCAGGATGGCGCGGTCAAGACCACGGCCACCGCGATATTCGGGATCCGCCGCGACACCTGGTCAGACACCCAAGCGGAGCCACCGGCCGCGCCGGCGCCAGAGCAGATATCCCGCGGCAGTCGCGACAACCTGCCGGTCTGGACTGAGTTGTACGACATGCGTTTTGCTGAAGGCTCGTTCTCCGGTGGGGCAGTGCAGACAGGGTCGTCCTCGACGACCACGCTTTGGGTACGCGACGCCGCGCAGCGCCAGGTCGACTTTCCGGCACTGACCGCGATGTCCGACATCTTTTTTCCGCGAGTGTATTTGCGTCGCGGGGTAATTCCCGCCGGCACCATTTCCATGACCACGTATTTTCACGCCGATAGTCAGCATTTGGACGCCCTCGGCGGCGACTACATTCTGGCGACGGCCCGCGCTGACCGCTTCGACCGTGGATTCTTCGACCAGAATGCGCAGCTGTGGAGCCGTGCGGGTGTGCTGTTGGCGACCACCTACCAGATCGTCTACTTCAAGGGCTGATCGAGTTCAGGGCTTCTTTTTGGTAATCCGCGCTTCGGTGTGGGCCAACGGCACGACGTGCCCCTGCGCACACTGGACCTGGGAAACAATCGACGCTCCGCACCCGTCGCCGTGCACCAGTTCCAGGCGTCTGGAGTCGCCCTGCAGCAGCAATCCGAACTCGATCAGGCTGACGATCACCGGGAAGAGCTCGCGACCCCGGCTGGTCAGCACGTACTCGTAACGGGTTCGCTGGCCGGGCTCCTGGTAGGGCTGCTTGGTCAAGATCCCCGCTTCAACCAACTGCTTGAGCCGAATCGCGGCCATTTGCTCGGTGATGTCGGCCTTACGCGCGAGGTCTTCGAATCGTCGTGCACCCCAAAACACTTCGCGCAGTAGCAGCAGCGCAGAGTTGGTGCCGATGTCTTTCAGCGACCGTTCGATCGGGCACCATTCATGGGTGACCGATCGATCGTCGCCGGTCCCGCGTCCGCTGAGCGTCATGACATCAGATGTGGCGGTCATGGCGCCAGCGTAGCTCGGCTGACACTAATTCTCATGAGTCAGCGGGCCGGGGTCGCCCGGGTTTGGGTGCGCCGTAGAATTGCCTGCACGGCGTCGATCCGGCCATCACCGGGGAGCCTTCGGAAGAACAGCCGCCGGCAGCACTCAATAGGCCCAGTAGAACCGAACGGGTAGGCCCGTGACAGCCGACTTTGAGCGGCCACGCCGATGCGTGGCAAGCGGGGTGGTACCGCGGCGCTTGCGCACCAGCGCGACGTCGTCCCCGTGCCTGAGAGCGGCACATGGAGACGACGCGCAGTGACCGAGAAAACCTATCCGAAGCCCGCCGGCGGTGCGCCCGATCTGCCGGCGCAGGAACTCGAGGTCCTCGAGTACTGGGCGGCCGACGATACGTTCCAGGCCAGTATCGCCCGTCGCGCCGACGCCCCTGAGTATGTGTTCTACGACGGGCCGCCCTTCGCCAATGGTCTGCCGCACTACGGGCATCTCCTCACCGGATACGTCAAGGACATCGTCCCTCGGTACCGGACCATGCGCGGATACAAAGTGGAGCGCCGTTTCGGGTGGGACACCCACGGCCTGCCGGCCGAACTCGAGGTCGAGCGGCAGCTCGGCATCACCGACAAATCTCAGATCGACGCAATGGGTATCGCCGCCTTCAACGACGCCTGCCGTGAATCGGTGTTGCGGTACACCGACGAATGGCGGGCGTATGTGACCCGGCAGGCACGGTGGGTCGACTTCGACAACGATTACAAGACGCTTGATCTGCCCTACATGGAATCGGTGATCTGGGCGTTCAAGCAGCTGTGGGACAAAGGGTTGGCCTACGAGGGCTACCGCGTGCTGCCGTATTGCTGGCGCGACGAGACTCCGCTGTCCAACCACGAACTGCGGATGGACGATGACGTCTACCAGAGCAGGCAAGACCCGGCCCTTACCGTCGGATTCGCAGTCCCAGAAGGGGATTTGGCGGGTGCTCACCTCCTGGTGTGGACCACTACACCCTGGACGCTGCCGTCGAACCAGGCCGTGGCCGTCAATCCCGACGTTACCTACGTGCAGGTGCGCGCCGGCGAGCACCGTGTCGTGCTGGCGGAGGCCCGATTGGCCGCCTACGCACGAGAACTCGGCGACGAGCCGGAAATACTGGGCAGCTACCGCGGTAGCGACCTGGTCGGTGCCACGTACCGGCCGCCGTTCCCGTACTTCATGGACTCGCCCAACGCTTTTCAGATACTCAGCGCCGACTTCGTGACCACCGATGACGGCACCGGGATCGTGCACTTGGCCCCGGCCTACGGTGAGGACGACAAGGAGACCGCCGACAAAGCCGGCATCGTGCCGGTGACCCCCGTCGACGCCAGAGGCCGCTTCGACGGGACGGTTCCGGATTACCGGGGGCAGCACGTCTTCGACGCGAACCCGCAGATCATCCGCGACTTGAAGAATCACACCGGTCCGGCCGCTGCCAACGGTGCGGTGCTGATCCGGCAGGAGACCTACGATCACCCCTACCCGCACTGTTGGCGATGCCGCAATCCGCTGATCTACCGCGCGGTTTCATCGTGGTTCATCAAGGTCACCGACTTCCGTGACCGCATGGTCGAGCTCAACCAGCAGATCACCTGGTACCCCGAACACGTCAAAGACGGTCAGTTCGGCAAATGGCTGCAGGGTGCGCGAGACTGGTCGATTTCACGAAATCGATACTGGGGCACGCCCATTCCGGTGTGGGTCTCCGACGATCCGGCCTATCCACGGATCGACGTCTACGGCAGCCTCGACGAGCTCGAGCGCGACTTCGGCACTCGGCCCGACAACCTGCACCGGCCTTATATCGATGAGCTCACCCGGGCCAACCCCGACGACCCGAGTGGACGTTCGACGATGCGGCGCATCCCGGACGTGTTCGACGTGTGGTTCGACTCCGGCTCAATGCCTTACGCCCAGGTGCACTATCCGTTCGAGAACCGGGACTGGTTCGACACGCACTACCCTGGCGACTTCATCGTTGAATACATCGGGCAGACCCGCGGCTGGTTCTACACGCTGCACGTGCTGGCCACCGCACTGTTCGACCGGCCGGCATTCAAGACCTGTGTGGCGCACGGGATCGTGCTGGGCAGCGACGGCCAGAAGATGAGTAAGTCGCTGCGCAACTATCCCGATGTCAGCGAGGTGTTCGACCGCGACGGGTCCGATGCCATGCGGTGGTTCCTGATGGCCTCGCCGATCCTGCGCGGCGGCAACCTGATCGTGACTGAGCAGGGCATTCGCGACGGCGTGCGCCAGGTACTGCTGCCGTTCTGGAACGCCTACAGCTTCCTGGCCCTCTACGCGCCGAAAGTCGGCACCTGGCGGGCTGATTCGGCGCACGTACTGGACCGCTACATCCTGGCCAAACTCGCGGTGCTGCGCGACGACCTGACCGCGGCGATGGATGGCTGCGACATCTCGGGGGCATGCGAGCAGTTGCGCCAATTCACCGAGGCGCTGACGAACTGGTATGTGCGACGGTCACGTTCGCGGTTCTGGGAGGAAGACCGCGACGCGATCGACACGTTGCACACCGCGCTAGAAGTGACCGCGAGGCTAGCCGCGCCGCTGCTGCCGATGACCACGGAGATCATCTGGCGCGGGATCACCGGTGAGCGCTCTGTGCATCTGTCCGACTGGCCGGCGGCCGACCTGCTGCCCGTGGACCCCGAGTTGGTCGCCGCGATGGACCAGGTGCGCGAGGTGTGCTCGGTGGCGTCGTCACTGCGCAAGGCGAAGAAGCTGCGGGTCCGGCTGCCGCTGCCGAAGCTGACTGTGGCGGTGGAGAATCCGCAGCGATTGGCGCCGTTCACCGATCTGATCGCCGACGAGCTCAACGTCAAGGCGGTGGAGCTGACCGACGACATCGCCGGCTACGGTCGTTTCGAGCTGACGGTCAACGCCAAAGTTGCGGGTCCGCGGTTGGGCAAGGACGTGCAGTCCGCGATCAAGGCGGTCAAGGCCGGTGAGGGCGTCGTCAATGCCGACGGCACATTGACCGCCGGTCCTGCGCTGCTGCTGCCCGAGGAGTACAGCTCGCGGCTGGTGGCCGCCGATCCCGAGTACACCGCGCCGTTGCCCGGCGGGGCCGGGCTGGTGGTACTGGACGCCACCGTCACGCCCGAGCTCGAGGCCGAGGGCTGGGCCAAGGACCGCATCCGGGAATTGCAGGAGCTGCGCAAATCGGCCGGCCTCGATGTCTCCGACCGGATCAGCGTGGTCATGTCGGTGCCGGCCGGGCGAGCAGAGTGGGCCGGCGTTCATCGCGACCTGATCGCCGGCGAAATCCTGGCCACCAGCTTCGAATTCGGCGAACCGACCGACGGCGCCGAGATCGGCGACGGCGTGCGGGTGGCTATTTCGAAGAGTTGAGCACCGCGACGGTAGCCAGCGTGACGTACTGCATGGTGAAGGCGCCCCCGATCGAATCGATCACTGCCCCCACGGTATCCAGCACGGTGGCCAGCTGCTCCGGGGGTAGGACGGTCAGCTGACCGGTGGTGGCCAGATGGTCAAGCCACTCGTCGCGGGTGTAGTGCCGCTGCCATTCGAAGCGCCACTGCTCGGGTTCGGCGAAGCCGCCTGCGGCGTGGATGCCATCCACTGCCCGGCTGAGATTGCGTTGCTGGAGGTCGAGACCGGGGCTCTTCAGCGGTCCGTCGGGAGCGACGCGGTTCAGGACCTCATCGAAGGGCTCGGCGACTTCGGTGGGCGGATCGAAGACATGCCAGTACAACGCCAGCAGCCCGTGCGGCCGCAACACCTGCGCTGCCTTGTCGGCGCCGAGCACCGGGTCGACCCAATGCCAGGCCTGTCCCGCGACGACGGCGTCGAAGGATCGGCCGCGCGCGTCCCACTCCTCGAATTTGCCGATCTCGACCTCGATCCCGGTCTGCCTGGCGAATCCGGCCATCCGGGCGTCCACGTCGACGCCGAGCACATTGATGCCGGATGCCCGATACTGGCGCGCCCCGATGCCGGTGCCGCAGCCGACATCCAGGAAGTCGGTGCCGGGGCTGGCGGCGATGACGCGCTGTATCAGCTCGTCAGGGTAGGCCGGGCGTGCCCGGTCGTATCGTCCGGCGTCTATTCCAAAAGATTCCGCTACGTGCCGCAGCTGGTGCGGCATCTCCTCGACTGACATGCGTCGACGTCTACACCACGAAACCCCGTCCTTGCCAGGGGCTGTGGAGATCGGTGACAACCCGCGGGCCATGCTGTCTAAGGTTTGACCGCGAAAGTGCATCTGCCGAGGGATTTCTCGAGTAGACGCGTCGGTGGTTGCACTTTCGGCGATGAGGATGGGTCTTGGAATCACCGTTCGTCGGAACTGACGCGCTGCGGGCCAAGCGTGTGACCGAGCATGAGCTCCGCCGGTCGTGCACGCGTGTCTACCGCAACGTCTACCTGGGTCGTGGAGTAGAGCTAAACGCAGAAAGCCGTGCCGTTGCTGCCTGGCTTTGGTCGGGAAAAGAAGCAATTGTCGCGGGTAACTCCGCGGCGGCGCTGCTCGGCGCGAAGTGGGTCGATGCGCGGGAACCCGCTGAACTCATCTCCGCTCGAAAACGTCCGCCGCCGTTGATCGTCACACGTAACGAGACGCTGCTGGCCGGTGAGACCGTGACCGTCAACGCGATTCCGGTGACATCGCCCGCCCGCACAGTCTTTGACCTGGGTCGACGACCCGGTCTCCAGCGCGCCGTCATCCGTATCGACGCTCTGGCTCGCGCCACGGCTGTCAGGGCCGCCGATGTCGAAGCGCTGATCGGCGTCCATCGTGGAGCTCGCGGCCTGCGGCAGCTGCGGCGGGTGCTGCTACTTGTCGATGCCGGCGCCGAGTCACCTCAGGAGACGCGGACGAGGTTGCTGGTCATGGCCGCGGGTTTACCGCGGCCGCAAACGCAGATCGAGGTCCTCAACGACTGGGGCAGGGTGCTGGCCCGGATCGACATGGGGTGGCCGGAGATCAAGGTCGGCATTGAGTACGACGGTGCACAGCACTGGACCGACTCCCGCGTCCGCGCTAACGACATCGACCGCACCGCAGACCTTCAGCGCAGGGGATGGATCCTGATCCGGGTAAGCGCTGACCTACTGCGCTATCGCCCTGACGTGGTCATATCGCGGGTCCGCGAGGCGCTACGCTCGCGCGGTCTCCGGGTATGACGCCGCGAGAGTGCAATCGGCGACACGTTTCTCGAGTAGACGCCTCGCTGGTTGCACTCTCGCGGCTAACGCTTGACCGTCCGCCAGCCCAATAGCATCGGGGATTGTGGATTCCCGCTGGGTGCTGCACCTGGACATGGACGCGTTCTTCGCGTCCGTCGAGCAGCTCACCCGGCCCACGCTGCAGGGTCGGCCGGTGCTGGTCGGCGGGCTGGGCGGACGTGGCGTGGTGGCCGGTGCCAGCTACGAGTCGCGGGTGTTCGGGGCCCGGTCGGCCATGCCGATGCACCAGGCACGCCGGCTGATCGGTGTGACCGCGGTCGTGCTGCCGCCGCGCGGCGCGGTGTACAGCGTCGCCAGCCGCCGGGTGTTCGACACCGTGCGCACCGTGGTACCGCTCGTCGAGCAGCTCTCCTTCGACGAGGCGTTCGGCGAGCCGCCGGAACTGATCAGCGCATCCGAGACCGAGGTCGAGGAGTTCTGCGCGCAGTTGCGCCGACGGGTACGCGACGAGACCGGCCTGATCGCCTCCGTCGGCGCCGGGTCGGGCAAACAGATCGCCAAGATCGCGTCCGGTCTGGCCAAACCCGATGGCATCCAAGTCGTCCGGCGTGCCGACGAGCAACGGCTGCTGGACGGCCTCGCCGTGCGCAAGCTGTGGGGGATCGGCCCGGTTGCCGAGGAGAAACTGCATCGGCTGGGCATCGAGACGATCGGGCAGCTGGCTGCGCTGAGCGAAGCCGAGGCCGCCAACATCCTGGGTGCGACGATCGGGCCCGCGCTGCACCGGCTGGCGCGTGGGATCGACGACCGCCCGGTGGCCGAACGCGCTGTGGCCAAACAGATCAGCGCCGAATCCACCTTCGCCACCGATCTGACCACGCTCGACGAATTGCGCGAGGCGATCGCCCCGATCGCCGAGCATGCCCACCAACGACTCTCTCGTGACGGTCGTGGCGCCCGGACCGTCACCGTCAAGCTGAAAAAATCGGATATGAGCACGCTGACCCGCTCGGCAACCCTGCCGTATGCGACCACCGACGCCGCCGCGCTGGCCGCGATGGCCCGGCGGCTGCTGCTCGATCCGCGCCAGATAGGGCCGATTCGCCTACTGGGCGTGGGCTTTTCGGGCCTGACCAATGTGCGGCAGGACTCGTTGTTCCCGGACTTGGAGCTGGCGATGCTGGATACCGATCAGGGAGCCGACACCGTGCACGCCGAGCGGGACGCTGTCGCGCCGGCGGCGACGGACACCCAGTGGCGGATTGGAGATGACGTCGCACACCGCGAGCTGGGGCACGGCTGGGTACAGGGCGCCGGCCACGGCGTGGTCACCGTGCGGTTCGAAACCCGCGGCTCGGGGCCGGGCCCGGCGCGAACATTCGCCGCCGACACCGACGACATCGCCCGGGCGAATCCGCTCGACAGCCTCGACTGGCCCGACTACCTTGCCGCCGTCGCTGAAAGCTCGTCAGCCCAGGCGACCGACGACGTCGCGCAGGGGTAACCGCGCCGCCAACGCGGCCATGGTCAGCACCCTCGCCTGACTCGGCGGCAGAGACACCATCACCGCTCCGGCATCGACCAGATCATGGCCCGGGCCGTATCCGGGGCTGACCCGCCCGCCGGTGACCCGGGTGCACACCGCGATCACCACACCGTCGCGGCAGTGCCTTCGCACCCCGTCGATCACCGCGTCGGGGGCGTTACCGGAACCGAGCGCTTCCAGCACGATGCCGCCCGCACCCGCAGTCACGCACGCGTCCATCGCCGCCGCGTCAGCTCCCGGATACGCCGCGACGATGTCGACTCGCGGTGCTGTTGCCGCGCTGAGCTCGCCGAGGAAGTGACGACTCTTGGTTTGCAGGATTCTCACCCCGCCGTTGACGCTGCCGAGCAGCTCGCCCGCGAACGCGTGCGCGACCGCCACCTTGTGCAGGCCGGCCGGCTGCAATATCCGCCCGGCGAACGACACCAGCACCCCGAGATCGCGGGCGCCGGGATCCGAGGCCACCGCCACCGCATCGCGCAGATTCACCGGCCCGTCCGCGTCCGGCGCGTCGGCGCTGCGCATAGCACCGGTGATCACCAGCGGAACCGCGCCCTCGTAGGTCAGATCCAGCCACAACGCCGTCTCCTCGAGGGTGTCGGTGCCGTGCAGCAAGACCACGCCCTGGGCGCCGCCGGCCGCCTCGCGCACCGCCGCACCGATCAGATCCCAGTCGGACGGGATCAACTGCGAACTGTCCTTGGCCATCACGTCGACGACATCGACGTCGAGGCCGGCGGCCAATTCCGCTCCACCGCGGCTCGGCCGCCACACTCCGTCGGCTGCGGTGGTACTGGAGATCGTCCCGCCGGTCGCGATGACCGTCACTCGGCTCACCCGGAGATCATCCCGCATCGCGCGGCGCGCCCGGGCGCGGCGGGTCTCCGTGGCACCCCTAGTGGATGATGGAGGCGTGACGGACCAACCAACGGGCTCGGCTGAGCCGGTGACCGAGGCCGATGCGGCCGGAGAAGCCGAGGCGCCGCAGACCCCTCGGAGGCGGCAGCCGCTGCTGTTGTCGATCGCGGCGGTCGTGCTCGCCCTCGATATCGTCACCAAAGTGCTGGCGGTCAAGCTGCTGACCCCCGGCCAGCCCGTGCCGATCATCGGCGACACCGTGACCTGGACGTTAGTTCGCAACTCCGGGGCCGCGTTCTCGATGGCTACCGGCTACACGTGGATGCTGACGCTGATCGCGAGCGCGGTCGTGGTCGGGATTTTCTGGATGGGACGCCGGTTGGTGTCGCCATGGTGGGCGGTCGGCCTCGGGATGATCCTGGGCGGCGCGATGGGGAACCTGGTCGACCGGTTCTTCCGCTCACCGGGCCCGTTGCGCGGGCACGTCGTGGACTTCTTGTCCATCGGGTGGTGGCCGGTGTTCAACGTCGCCGACCCGTCGGTGGTTGGCGGAGCAATTCTTCTGGTCACGTTGTCGGCGCTCGGATTCGATTTCGACACCGTCGGCCGCCGGACGGCCGACGACGCGGCGGATGAGCCTGCCGAGCACGTCGACGACACTCAATGACCGATCGGTCGATGCCGGTGCCCGAGGGCCTCGCGGGCATGCGCGTGGACGCCGGAGTGGCGCGGCTGCTCGGGGTGTCGCGCACAACCGCCGCGGCACTGGCCGAAGACGGCGGAGTCGAGCTGGACGGGGCGCCGGCCGGCAAGTCGGATCACCTGACTGCGGGAGCGTGGCTCCAGGTCCGGCTGCCCGAGCCGCCCGCGCCGCTGGAGAACACGCCCGTCGAGATCGAGGGCATGACGATCCTGTACTCCGACGACGACATCGTGGCCGTCGACAAGCCGGCCGGGGTTGCCGCGCATGCGTCGGTGGGCTGGACCGGGCCGACCGTGCTCGGCGGCCTGGCCGCGGCCGGCTACCGGATCACCACCTCCGGCGTGCACGAGCGGCAGGGCATCGTGCACCGCCTCGACGTCGGTACTTCCGGAGTCATGGTCGTTGCGATCTCTGAGCGGGCGTACACGCTGCTCAAGCGGGCGTTCAAACAGCGCACCGTCGACAAGCGTTATCACGCTCTGGTGCAAGGACATCCGGATCCGTCCAGCGGCACCATCGACGCACCGATCGGCCGTCATCGGGGCCACGACTGGAAATTCGCCGTCACGTCCGACGGTAGGCACAGCCTGACCCACTACGACACCGTCGAAGCGTTCGTCGCCGCGAGCCTGCTCGACGTACACCTGGAAACCGGCCGTACACACCAGATTCGGGTGCACTTCGCCGCACTGCACCATCCCTGCTGTGGCGACCTGACCTACGGCGCGAACCCAAAACTCGCGAAAAAGCTTGGGCTGGAACGCCAATGGCTACATGCCCGGTCGCTGTCCTTTACCCATCCTGGCGACGGGCGGCAGATGGAGATCGTCAGCCCCTACCCACCGGATCTGCAACACGCGCTGGACGTCCTGCGCGACGACGGCTAGTTTCGCGCTCGGCGCGGATAGCCCTTCGCCTCGTCGACCCATTCTCTTTCGATCCGGCCGATCTCCAGCGACAGCAGTGCCACAGTCGGGTTGTCGCAGTTGACGTCAAGAGCGGTGCGGTATTTGGCGGCTTCGCCAGTGTTGGGCAGGTGTGGTCGCAGGCCTTCGAACCACTCGTCGCCGACGGCGTTGGGCGGGTCGTGGTCGCGAGGTCCGGCAGCCCATTGGCGATAGGTATCCCGGGCATTCGCCAAGCCGGCTCGCCAGCTTTGGACCGAGTCGTGCCGCCGAGATTGCAGGCTGGACATCATCTGGTGCTTCTGCTCAGAGCTCGCCGCCATCCGCGGCAGCCAGGTGTCGCCGATAACTCTGACGATGCCCAAGACGCCCGCCGTCGACGCGCCCGCCACCAGACCCATGAGGCCCATGCCCGCCATGCTCATACGCAGATCGTCGCATCCAGACTCGGTGATCGCTATGGCTTGCGGGCCTCGACGAGCAGCCGCGTCGAATGCGCCACGAAGCTACCGCTCGCCTCGATCTGCTCATGCATGTCGCGCAGCCGATCGTGATAGCGCTCGACGGTGAAGTCCGGCACCGTCCAGATCACCTTGCGCAGGAAGTAGATCACCCCGCCGATGTCGAAGAACTCCGCCCGAAGCCGCTCCATGCGCATCTGCACCACCTGCAGGCCGGCGGCTTGGGCCTGCGTGGTCTGGATTTCCGGCTGCAGCTCGGCCCATTTGTGTGGCTGAGGACCGAGGAAATATTCGAACAGCTCCGACATCGTCGCGGGCCCGATCTGCTGCGCGAGGTAGCCGCCACCGGGCCGAAGCACCCGGGCGATCTCGTGCCAGCGCACCACCGTCGCGTGCCGGCTGGTCACCAGGTCGAACGCCTCGCCGGCGAACGGCAGGGACGCCTCGTCGCGGGTTGCCACCACCACGACGCCGCGCGGGTGCAGCAGCTTCGTCGCCAGCGCCGCGTTCGGCGGCCACGACTCGGTGGCGACCATCGTGGGCGGGAAGGTCTCCGCTCCGGACAGCACCTCGCCGCCGCCGGTATCGATGTCCAGGGCGGCTGACACCGTGGCCAACCGCTGACTCATCAGTCGCTGGTACCCCCACGAGGGTCGTTCCTCGGTGGCGCGGCCGTCCAGCCAGGAGAAGTCCCAGCCGTCGATCGGCGCGGCGGCGGCTTCGGACACCAACTCGTCGAATGACCGGCTCATCCCTGCATTGTCGTTGACGGGTCGTGAAATCGTAGGTCACTGTTGTGAATTGGCCCACATGCCGTTATGGAGTGGAAACCACGACACAGTCGTGCAAGCCTGCGGCAGATCCGGGGATGTTCGGGTCGGCGTTGCGGTGCAGCAGTGCGCGGGTCGGCACCACCCGCTGCGGCTTTCGACGTTTTTGCGGGCTTGGTACCCATCCTCAAAGCGTAGGTGCCGAACGGCAGGGCCGACCTGCCTCACAGCGACGGGAACTGGACCGGCAGCTCGATTTTGTTCAGCGGTGTCAGAGTGCCTCTGGGATAGACGTTCACATCGACGTACTGCGCCTTGGTGATGTCCATCGCGTAGTAGTCGTGGGCTGAATCGTCGTCTTTCGACATGTTGCCGCGCTCGTCCTTCGCGCGGCACCTCAGCGTGTACTCACCCGCAGTGACGTTCTCCCAGGTGAATGTCCATCCGACCCAGGCCCACTTGCCCATTGGTGAGTCGAGTTTTGCGTACGACCAGGTATTTCCGCCATCGACGCTGACCTCCACGCTGTCGACGCGAAGTCCGCCGGCCCAGGCGCGACCGCGCAGCTCGACAGCCGACGTCTCCTCGAGGTGGCGGATCCGGCAGAGGAAGTCGGGGATGCCCGGTGGGACCATCAGTGCCCGAACCTGCTGGAAGGTGGCGGGGATGCGGTTGGGGTCGTTGTCGTTTTGGGCGTAGCTGTACCACTTCATCTGGCGCTCGGTGAGCCTGGTGGAGGTCGCTTCGATCGAGTCGATCCATTTGACGTTCGTCATGCCCAACCAGCCGGGGACCAGTAGCCGCAGCGGGAATCCGTGCTGGGGTGGCAATGGCTGGCCGTTGATCTCGTAGCACAGCAAGACGTCGTTGTCGGGGTTCATCACGTAATCCACGGTCAGGCTGCGCTGGAAGTACTGGACTTCGCCCCCCTGGATGCCCTTGTCGAGACCGGTGAACAGAATCTCCACGGCATCGTCTTCCAGGCCGGCTTCCTCGAGCACCCCACGCAGCGGCGTGCCGGTCCACTCGGCCGTCCCGATTGCGTCGTGATTCCACGGGACGTGCGCCCACAGGCGCCACCTCTGACTCGCTCTGCCGTTGCCGCAGCATTCCATCGTGGCCGGAATGGTGACCTTCGGCCGGCTACGGAAGTAGTCCATGTCCAGAGTCAGCTCGTTCTTTACCAGGCCGTCGACCTTGACTCGATAACTCGTCTCGTCGATCTGGGGGATGTCGTAGTGGATCAGCAGGTAGTGCATCCCGATCGGTGTGATCGGGTAGGCCAGACCCTCGAGTTGCATTCCGTGGCAGCGGCTTTTGCCGTCGACCTCCATGACGGTGAAATTGTCCAGACGATCGGTGTGTGCCCAGTCCTGGTAAGCGGGCACGTCGGCTTGGGTGTCCACGTCCAGGGTGAACCGCTTGCCGTTCGCGGTCGGGTAGGTGGAATCTGAGGTCATGGTTTCTCCATGCGCTGGTTCCAATATGTTGTGGCCGGACCCAAGCACCCATACCGCGAGAGGACCGGACACCCATTATTTCCTTGAACCGCTTTTGATTTCTACCGGAAGATTCGCCGACTGCCGCCGCAGGGGATAATGGCCAGCGATGCTTTTGCAACGCGAGCGGGCGACCAAGATCCGGGCGGCGCCGTGACGATCACGACGCTCGGTGTCCCGTTGGTGCCGCGTCAGCCCGCGGGTTGCGCCCCATCCGCGGGTCCCCTGATCGACAGCTACGGACGATCGGCGACCGACCTACGGGTGTCGCTGACCGATCGTTGCAACCTGCGGTGTACCTACTGCATGCCTGCGGATGGTCTGCCATGGCTGGGCGCGGAGCGACTGCTGGCGCCCGACGAGATTGTCAGGCTGGTTCGGATTGCCGTGACCCGACTGGGCGTGACGAAGGTGCGGTTCACCGGTGGAGAACCGTTGCTGGCCAAGCACCTTGAGCACGTTGTCGCCGAGGCAGCTGCCCTGCGGCCGCGCCCGGAACTCGCGCTGACCACCAACGGGGTGTTGTTGTCGCGACGTGCGGAGGCCCTCGCCCGCGCCGGCGTGGACCGGGTGAACGTGTCGCTGGACAGCATGGACTCCGCGCACTTCTCGGCCATCACCCGCCGCGACCGACTGACCGACGTGTTGGCCGGCCTGGCCGCGGCGTCCGCGGCGGGGTTGCGGCCGGTCAAGGTGAACGCGGTGCTGGACCCGGTGACCGGCCTGGACGACGCAGTCGCGCTGGTGCGGTTCTGCCTCGAGCATGATTATCAGCTGCGGATCATCGAGCAGATGCCGCTCGACGCCGGACACCACTGGCGGCGTCAGACGATGGTCACCGCCGATCAGGTGCTCGCGGAACTTGAGCGCCAAGCGTTCGCGGTGACACCCGACATCACCCCGCGGGGCGCGTCGCCGGCCGCGCTGTGGCGAATCACCGATGCCGCGACAGGCCGCACCGGCAACGTCGGGCTCATTTCCTCGGTGTCACAACCGTTCTGCTCGACGTGTAACCGAACCCGGCTGACGGCCGACGGACAGTTGCGTAGTTGCCTGTTCGCCACGGAGGAAACCGACTTGCGGGCGTTGCTGCGCAACGGCGTCGACGACGCCGGAATCGAGGCGGCTTGGCGGGCGGCGATGTGGGACAAACCGGCAGGACACGGGATCAACGCGCCGGACTTCGTCCAGCCGCAGCGGTCGATGAGCGCGATCGGCGGCTGAGGTGACTGCCGGGACAGCGCGCCTGATCGAGGTCGGTGTGCGGTACTTCGCGGCCGCCCGCGCCGCCGCGGGTTCCGACTCCGAAGAGCTGACCGTGCGAGACGGCGCCACGGTCGGGGACCTCGTCGATGAGCTGAGCACCCGGAGTCCCGAACTGGCCCGGGTAATGCTGCGGTGCTCGTATCTATGCGACGGGGTGGCGGTGCACGACAAGGCGCAGCCCCTGTACTCGGGCAACACGATCGACGTCCTGCCGCCGTTCGCCGGGGGATAGCCCTACGCCGAGCCCACCCATTCGTCGCCTCCGTCGGCGAAGAATTGGTGCTTCCACACCGGCAGCCGCTGCTTGATGGCGTCCACAAGTTCCGCGCAGGTACCGAATGCGGCCTGGCGATGGTCGGCGGCGACCGCTACGACCAGGGCGGCCTCGCCGACGTGCAGCACGCCAACCCGGTGGCTGGCCGCAACCGCCCGCACTCCGGCCGATTTGGTGGCGACGTCAGCGACCACCTCGGCGATGACGTCGGCGGCCGACGGGTGCGCGGAGTACTCCAGCTTCAATACGTGCCGCCCGCCGTCGTGGTCGCGAATCGCACCGACGAATCCCACGACAGCTCCCGCCGCATGATGGCGCACCAGTTCCTCGTGTTCGGCCAGCACAATCGGCTGGTCCGTCAGCGCCGCCCGCACGACCCGAGCTAGCGCCGGACCACGACTTTCCATGAAAAGCAACTATATTGACAACTTCGAGATTTTCGACAGCGAAGGCACGGCTGGGTGGAGTTTGTCGATGATTGATAGCCAACGGTTTTCGGACTGACGGTATGCGGTCGGTCGAGGAGCATCAACGCGTCGTCGCCGAGTTGATCACCGCGCGGCCCGCCGTGGCCGTCGAGTTGCGCGACGCCGAAGGACTGGCGCTTTCCGAGGATGTGAACGCGGCGTTGTCGCTGCCGGTATTCGACAATTCCGCGATGGACGGCTATGCCGTACGCGCCGATGAAGTGGCTTCGGCAACAGCTGAGCATCCGGTGAAATTGCCTGTCGCCGAGGATATTCCGGCTGGCCGCACCGACATCCCCACACTCGCGACTGGGACCGCACATCGCATCATGACCGGTGCGCCGATCCCAGCCGGGGCGACCGCAATTGTGCCCGTCGAGGCCACCGACGGCGGGACCGACGTCGTCACGATCACCACGCCCAGCGCAGAGGGGCGTTACATCCGCCGAGCGGGCGAGGACGTCGCGGCAGGCACCACGGTGCTGCGGGCCGGGCAGGTGGTGACCCCGGCGGTGGTCGGGTTGGCTGCCGCACTCGGCCTGCACCGACTGACAGTGGTCCCGCGCCAGCGCGTCCTGGTGATCTCCACCGGATCTGAACTCGTCTCGCCCGGTGCTGCGCTGCGCCCAGGACAGATCTACGAGTCGAACTCGCTCATGCTGGCCGCCGCGATCCGCGAAGCCGGCGCCGACGTGGTCGCCGCGGTGACCGCCAGCGACGACGTACAACACTTCACCGCAGTGCTCGACCAGTACGCCGCAGAATCGGATCTGATCATCACCAGCGGCGGCGTCAGCGCAGGCGCATACGAGGTAGTCAAGGACGCTTTCGGGCGAACCGGCGATCAGGGCGTGGAGTTCGTCAAAGTGGCTATGCAGCCCGGCATGCCGCAGGGCACCGGCCGAGTCGCCGGCACACCGATCGTCACAGCGCCGGGAAATCCGGTGAGTGCCCTGGTGTCCTTCGAGGTCTTCATCCGTCCGGCGCTGCGCTCCGCGATGGGATTGCCGGCGCCGCAACGGCCGCGGCGATCGGCGGTGCTGGCCGAGACGCTGACCGCACCGGCCGGTAAACGCCAGTTCCGCCGAGGGGTCTTCGACCCCGCCACCAACACCGTCGCGAGCCACGGTCCGGCCGGCTCACATCATGTGGGCTACCTGGCGTCGGCGAACTGCCTGATCGACATTCCGGTAGACGCGACCGAGGTCTCGGCCGGCACGCAGGTGCAGGTCTGGGACATCGACTAACCCGGCAAGTGCCGTGAGGCTGCCAGAATGGGTGGCGATGTCTGACGCCGCACCCACGCCACCCACCGGTCCGCTCTCGCATATCAATGCCGCGGGAGCGGCGCACATGGTGGACGTCACCGAGAAGACGGCCACCCGGCGCACGGCGGTCGCCGCGGGGTCGCTACGCACGTCCGCGCAGGTGGTGCAGCTGATTTCGGCTGGCGGCCTGCCCAAGGGCGACGCGCTGGCCACCGCGCGGGTGGCCGGCGTTCTGGCCGCCAAGCGCACCAGCGAGCTGATTCCGCTGTGTCACCAATTGGCGCTGACCGGCGTCGACGTCGATTTCACGATCGGCGAGACCGACGTCGATATCACTGCGACGGTGCACAGCACCGATCGCACCGGTGTGGAGATGGAGGCGCTCACCGCGGTGAGCGTGGCCGCGTTGACGCTCTACGACATGATCAAGGCCGTGGACCCGGCGGCGCGGATCGACGACATTCGGGTGCTGCGCAAAGACGGCGGTCGGCACGGAATCTGGACCCGCTGATGACGGGCCGATCGGCGGTGGTGGTGATCGCCTCGACCCGCGCGGCGGCCGGTGTGTACGACGACCGATGCGGGCCACTGATCACGGAATGGCTTGAACAGCACGGGTTTTCGTCGGTGCGGCTGGTACTTGTCGCGGATGGCGAACCGGTCGGTAAGGCGCTGCGTGATGGGGTCACCGACCGCGTCGACGCGGTGATCACGTCAGGAGGGACCGGTATCTCGCCGACCGACGAGACACCGGCCCAGACCAAGGCAGTGCTCGATTACGAGATTCCTGGGTTGGCCGACGAGATTCGGCGTTCCGGCCTGCCGAAAGTGCCGACTTCGGTGCTGTCGCGCGGACTGTGCGGGGTGGCGGGTCGGACTCTGGTGGTCAACCTGCCCGGCTCACCGGGCGGGGTGCGCGACGGCCTCGGGGTGCTCGCCGGCGTGCTCGATCATGCGCTGGACCAGATCGGCGGCAAAGATCACTCGTGACGTGCGCGCCGCGTCTGAATCACCCTGACTGCCCACCAAATCACCAGCGCCCCAACCAGAGCCACCGCGAGGTTGCTCAGGAAGCCGGTGATGCCGACCGCAATGGCCAGCGCCCAATGCCAGAATCCCCGTAGGTCTTTCAGCAGTGTGATGTGCAGCAGGCCGGCCACCGTCAAGAGACCCGCGAGAATCGGCACCGGGAAACCTGACAGGGCCACGGTCAGGGTCGCTCCCATCACCAGGGCCAATGCAATGAGTATGCTGCCCAACATGATCGGGGCGCCCCCGCTGCGCGCGCCGAAGGTGCGGTGCGCGGTCATCCCGCCCGCGCCGTGGCACACCGGCATACCGCTGATCGAGCCGGCGAACAGGTTCGCCAGCCCGATCGTGGTCGCCAACCGTCCCGGCCGTACCCGCTGGGCCGCGTCGCCGAAATAGGTACGGGCGGTGTCCGCGGTAGCCAGGCACGAGTTCGCGAACGACAGCGGCACCTGTGGAAGCACCAGGGCGACGGCGGCCGCGGCGAACGCGGCCCGGCTCAGGTGCGGGACGTGCACCACCGACGGTCCGACGGTGAATGAACCGTGGAAGGCCAGGATCATCGCCACCACGGCGATGGCGAGAAAAACCAAGGTGATCTGGTGACGCCGCAGCAACAGCGCGACGGCGATCACCACAACGGTGGCGCCGGCCAGCCACCAGACCGAGTGCCGGTGGTCGGTGAACGCCTTCGGCGTGCTGGACACCAGCCTCCATGCCAACTGGCAGAACAGCAGTCCTACCGAAAGTTGGATCCCCCGAATAATCGGAAGGGGGAACACTTTTGCGACCCAATCCAATAGGCCCGATGCGCCCAGGACCAGAAAGAGCAGGCCCATCAGCAGTGCGCCGGCCGCGATGTCGTCGGCGCCGAAACCGTGCGCGATCGCGATCGCCCCGAACGCCTTCAACGGTTGCACCGGTACCGGTAACCGATAGACCAGACCGGCCACTACGTAGAGCAGACCGGCCGGCAACAACACCGCCGTCGGTGTCAGACCGTTCTTCACGATCAGTGCCACCGCGATCGGGACCAGTACGCCCAGATCGCCTACCGCCCCGGCCAATTCCGCGCGATCGAATCGAAATGGGCTTGGCCCTGACTCGAGCTCCGCTGGCGCCGTGCCGACCATGTCAGCACTCTAATGCAGAGC
>NZ_DATNJW010000466.1:0-2398 GCF_035603715.1 Mycobacterium sp.
ATCCCGTGCTTCCAGTCCGTCCCGGGTGGGATGACCGGCCACTCCGCCAGACCCAACCGGGCCGGTTTGACGGCCTGCCAGATGTCGACGAACGGATGGCCGACGACCAGGGTGTCCGAGCCGCCGGGGCCGCGGTGCACCGCTTCGGCCAGCCGCGATTCCTTGGAACCGGGTACCAGGTGGTCGACGAGCACGCCCAGCCGCCGCTGCGGACCGGGCCGGAACTCTGCGACGACGCCGACGAGATCGTCGACGCCCCCGAGGTATTCGACCACCACCCCCTCGACCCGCAGATCGTCGCCCCACACCTGTTCGACGAGCTCGGCGTCGTGGCGGCCCTCCACGTAGATCCGCCCGGTCCGGGCCACCCGGGCGCGTGCTCCGGTCACCGCGACCGAGCCCGACGCGGTGCGGGTGGGCGCCTTGGCGGTCGGGCGTCGCGGCGCGGTCAGGATCACCGGTTTGCCGTCGACGAGATATCCCGGACCGACCGGGAATGGCTTCCGGCGGCCACGCCGGTCCTCGAGTTCCATCCGGCCGTATTCGACGCGCACCACCGCACCGACGTAGCCGGTCTGCGCGTCCTCGACGACCATGCCGAGTTCTATTGCCATTTCGGCTGACCGGACCGTGCGCGCGTTATGCGGGTCGCGTGCCAGCACGTCCGGACCGTAACGATCGTCCACCCGAGCGATCCTAGGAACGACGGGGGCAAAACCCGGTCACGCCACGCGGGATACGGGTTCGCCGTGCTGCGACCTTGTGGCCATCGTGATGAGATGGGCGGTTATGACCATCAAAGTGGCACTGGAGCATCGCACCAGTTACACCTTTGATCGGCCTGTCCGGGTGTTCCCGCATGTCGTGAGGCTGCGGCCGGCGCCGCACTCGCGTACCGCGATCGAGGCCTACTCGCTGCGAGTCGAGCCCGCCGACCACTTCGTCAACTGGCAGCAGGACGCGGTGGGCAACTTCGTCTACCGGCTGACGTTCCCGAATCCGATGAGCCAGCTGACCATTACGGTCGGGCTGATCGCCGACCTCAAAGTGATCAACCCTTTCGACTTCTTCATCGAGGACTGGGCAGAGACGTGGCCGACCGGCGGGTTCACCTACCCCGAGCCGTTGGCCGAGGACCTCAAGCCCTACCTGCGGCCGGTCGACGAGGACGGCGCCGGATCGGGTCCCGGCGAGCTGGTGCAGGCCTGGGTGAGCACCTTCGCGATGGCGCCGGGCACCCGCACGATCAATTTCCTGGTGGAGCTCAACAGGCGGGTCAACAGCGACCTCGGCTACAGCCTGCGGATGGAACACGGCGTGCAGACACCGGATTTCACGCTGCGAACCGGGGTCGGCTCGTGCCGCGACTTCGCCTGGCTACTGGTGTCGATCCTGCGTCAGATGGGCCTGGCCGCCAGGTTCGTGTCCGGATACCTGGTCCAGCTGGCTTCAGACGTCAAGGCGCTCGACGGACCGTCGGGCCCTCCCGCCGACTTCACCGATCTGCACGCCTGGGCCGAGGTGTACATCCCCGGTGCGGGCTGGATCGGCCTGGACCCGACGTCAGGACTGTTCGCCGGCGAGGGCCACATTCCGCTGGCCGCGACGCCGAGCCCGGAGAGCGCGGCTCCCATCACCGGCAACACCGATCCGTGCGAAGCGGTGCTCGAATTTTCCAACACCGTCACCCGCATCCACGAAGACCCGCGCGTCACGCTCCCCTACACCGACGAGGCATGGGCGACGATCCAGGACGTCGCGCGCGGCGTTGACAGACGATTGACCGACGGCGATGTCCGATTGACCGTCGGTGGCGAGCCCACATTCGTGTCGGTGGACAACCAGGTCGACGACGAGTGGATCACCGCAGCCGACGGCCCGCACAAACGCGAACGCGCCTCCGAGCTGGCCGCGCGACTGAAAGCGCAGTGGGCACCACACGGGCTGGTTCACCGCGGACAGGGCCGCTGGTATCCCGGTGAACCGTTGCCGCGCTGGCAGATTGGACTGTATTGGCGCACCGACGGACAGCCGCTGTGGCCCGACGGCTCGCTGCTGGCCGATCCTTGGGGGCCCGCCGGTCCGCCGGCGCCCGACTCCGCCGCCCACGACTTGCTGGCCGCCATCGCCGACGGGCTGAGCCTGCCGCTGTCGCAGGTGCGACCCGCTTACGAAGATCCACTGTCCCGGATGGCGGCCAAAGCGCGCCTGCCCAAAGGCGATCCGGTGACACCGGATGCCGATTTGGACTCGGAAGCCGGCAAGGACACTGCCGCGGGCCGCGCGGAACTATTGGCACGCCTCGATGAATCCACCGAAGCCCCAACCGCATTCGTGTTGCCGCTGCATAGACGCGACGACGACGGCGGCTGGGCCAGCGCAGATTGGCGACTTCGTC
>NZ_DATNJW010000467.1:0-3867 GCF_035603715.1 Mycobacterium sp.
CGCCAAGGGCCACGAGTTCGTCGACATGCCACCCGACCCGGCCACGATGGTGATCGGCTGGGTCGGCGACATCCTGTCCGAGCACGGCAACGAGCGGGTCGCCGACATTCGGGGCGCGCTGCAGCAGACGATGGACAACAACGCCGCGGTGTTCCGCACCGAGGAGACGCTCAAACAGGCGCTCACCGATATTCACTCCCTCAAGGAACGATACGCACGAATCTCTGTGCACGACAAGGGAAAGCGATTCAACAGCGACCTGCTGGAAGCGATCGAGCTGGGCTTCCTGCTGGAGCTCGCCGAAGTCACCGTCGTCGGCGCGTTGAACCGGAAGGAATCCCGTGGCGGGCACGCGCGCGAGGACTACCCCAACCGTGACGACGTCAACTACATGCGGCACACCATGGCCTACAAAGAAATTGGGACCGATAAGCAGGGCACCGATCTGCTCAGCGACATCCGGCTGGATTTCAAACCCGTAGTGCAGACCCGTTACGAACCCAAGGAGCGGAAGTACTGATGACGTCAGTGCCAAAAGACGAGGTAAGCCAGGACGCCCCCGCCGGTGACCCGCCGCTGCCCGCGATACCCGAGGGCTCGGTGATGGTGACGCTGCGGATCGCCCGCTTCAATCCGGAAAACCCGGATCAGTACGCGGATTCCGCTGGCTGGCAGAGCTTTCGGGTACCGTGCCTGCCCACCGACCGTCTGCTCAATCTGCTGATC
Source organism: Mycobacterium sp. (assembly GCF_035603715.1). Classification (GTDB taxonomy): domain Bacteria; phylum Actinomycetota; class Actinomycetes; order Mycobacteriales; family Mycobacteriaceae; genus Mycobacterium. Next base: position 727 of record NZ_DATNJW010000467.1, read on the forward strand.
TATATCAAGAGTTACTTGGACGGCACGCTGACGTTCCGGCGGTCCTGCGCCCACGGCGTGTGCGGCTCCGACGCGATGCGGATCAACGGCGTCAACCGGCTGGCCTGCAAGATGCTGATGCGCGACCTGCTGCCCAGCAAGCCCCGCAAGGACCTGACCATCACCGTCGAGCCGATCCGCGGACTGCCGGTGGAAAAAGACTTGATCGTCGACATGGAGCCGTTCTTCGACGCCTATCGCGCGGTCAAGCCATACCTGATCACCAGCGGCAACCCCCCGACGCGGGAACGCATTCAAAGCCAGACCGACCGCGCCCGCTACGACGACACCACCAAGTGCATCCTGTGCGCGGCGTGCACCACGAGCTGCCCGGTGTTCTGGAACGAAGGCAGCTACTTCGGTCCGGCGGCCATCGTCAACGCGCACCGCTTCATCTTCGACAGCCGCGACGAGGCCGCGGCCGAGCGGCTCGACATCCTTAACGAGGTCGACGGGGTATGGCGCTGCCGCACCACGTTCAACTGCACCGACGCCTGCCCGCGGGGCATCGAGGTGACCAAGGCGATCCAAGAGGTCAAGCGCGCGTTGATGTTCACCCGCTGAAGCGCGGCTGGTCCACTCAGCGGACCGCACGGTTGCCAACCGAGCGCTCCGGATGCCGGATCACTCAGCCGCCAATGAAGGTGAGCGTGCAGGTGTTGCTCCAGATCCGCCCGCACGGGCCATCCGGGTCCGGGCGATGGTCGGTGGCCGCGATCTGCAGTATCCCTTCGAGAGCCGTGGCCGGCAGCTCTGCATGAAGGCCGCCGACGTGGTCCGATGTGTAAGTGACGTAGTCGCTGACGCCCTCTCCGGGGCGAGTGATCCTGACGGTCACTTCGCGGTCGGGCAGAAAGCCGGCGCCGATCACCACACCGACCCGCGTGACGGTGATCGCCGGCGTGGCGTGCGATTCCCCGGTAATTGGGTTGTCAGCTGCGGCACCAACCATGGTTCCTCCGAAGCACGATCGCATACCCGGCACCCGTGACGTGACAAGAGGTCGGTCCGGCTAACGGACCGCGACCGGGGGTGCGGGTGCTATTGGGTTGTCGACGCCAGCGCCGTGCCGACGCGGCGGGCGGCGTGCGAGACCAAGTCTGGCAGACGCGGCGGCAGCGTCGGCGAAAGCACCAGAACCGTGACCGCGCCGGCGCAGGTTCCATCCGGCCACCACACCGGCGCGGACACACAGCAGATCCCGGGGAAGGCGTCCTGGCGGTCGGTCACGGTCGCGCCGGGCTCGCGGACTGACTCACGCAACCGTCGCCATTCCCCCTGCGGCCAGCAATCGGGCAATGCGACGTCATCGCCGGCCTGCGCCGCATACAAGACCCGGCCGGTGGCGGTGCGGGCGACCAGTTCGCGGTCCGCCGGGTCGGTAATGTAGGCCTGACCACGCGCTGCCGTCGCACAAATCAGACGAAGGCGTTCTTCGTGCAGGATCCGCAGCGACGCCATCGCGCCCGCCTGCGCCGACAAGTTGTGCACCGGTCCCTGCGCAGCCCTGCGCAACAACGGATCAGGTTGCCACCGTTGCCCGATGCGCCCGATCAGCGCCCCGATGTAGTAACGATGCTCGATACACTGCACCGCCCCGAGGGCGACCAATTGTTCGGCGAGCCGATACGTCGACGTTTTCGCCAATCCGCAGGCACGGGCCAGCGCGGTCAGGCCCAACCCGTCGTCCGCATGAGCGAGCGCGTCAAGCACGGCGAACGCGCCCACAAGAACTCCGCGGCCTGGACATGCGTCGGGCGCAGCCGTCATCGACGATCGATGGGTGTCAGGTGCAGTGTCGACATCCATGTCGCCTCGCTGACCAAGCCCCCGCTTTAGCCCCGTGAGCGGTTTCTAGACTCGCGTGAATTTTATACGCCAACGGATCCGGAAATGTGGCGTACTTACAACACGAATAACGAATACAAATGTCGGTTCGCCATCGGCGTCACGATTTCTGCGGCTGTGCCGTCTGATTGGCATGACACAGAAAACCCGCATCGCACCCCTGCCCCCGCAACGGGCCAGCTGGCTGCTTCGCGCGATGTACCGCTACACGAAGCGGCGCTTTGGCGAAGTCCCCGAGCCCTTCGCCGTCGTCGCGCACCACCCTCGGCTGCTGGTCTCGTACGCCGTCCACGAGACGATGCTGCAGTCGGCCTCGAGCAAGCTGCCGACCAGCGTGCGCGAGCTGGCGGTGCTCTGGACTGCGCGCACCGTCGGCTGCTCGTGGTGCGTCGACTTCGGGTCGATGCTGCTGCGCCTCGACGGACTGGACGTCGAGCGCATCAAGGACATCGAGAACTACGCCACTTCACCACGTTTCACCGATGATGAGCGAGCCGCGATCGCCTATGCCGACGCGATGACCACCGATCCGCACAGCGTCACCGACGAGCAGGTAGCCGATCTACGGACCCGCTTCGGCGAGAACGGCGTGATCGAGCTGACGTATCAGATAGGGACGGAAAACATGCGGGCCCGGATGAACACCGCACTGGGCATCACCGAGCAGGGCTTCAATTCCGGTGACGCGTGCCGGGTTCCGTGGCTGACCGATCCCAGCGAGGCCGGCGAAACCCCTGCCCAGCGCTAAAGTGGCGGCATGCAGGTCTGGGAGCTGGAGCCGGGCCGGCTCATGGTTGCCGGCGGGTTCTCCGACCTTGCCCTGCACCACCACGCCGCGGTCCAGGTCACGGCCGGCAGGCGCGGTCCATTAACGGTTACCCAGGACGGCAACACACGCGAGATGTGCCGGCTGGTCGTGATCGCCAGCGGAGCGCGCCACGCCGTGCGATCGGATTCGGAATCCGGGGCATTGACGCTCTACCTCGGTCTGCAGACCCCGCAGGGCATCGCCCTGAACGCCATGGCGCGCGACGGTGTCTGGATTGTCGATGATGGGCAGCAGATAGCCGAGACAACGGCCGCGGTGCTAGATACCGACGGTCCGTACGCCGCTGCGGGATTTCTCGTCGATCAGCTTTGCGGGGCACAGCAGCCGGAATCCGTTCACCCCCAACTGCGGCAGGCGATCGAAGTCGTGGCGAGCCGGGTGCCAGAACGCATCGATGTGGCCTCGGTCGCCGGAACGGTGGCGCT
>NZ_DATNJW010000468.1:0-2801 GCF_035603715.1 Mycobacterium sp.
GAAGTACGACAGCCGGTTGGCGATAATGCTCAGCGCGCCACCGGAATTGCTCCACGCGTCGACATTGGTCAGGTCCATTCCGGCCACGTACCCGTAGTCGGTGTAGCACGCGCCGGCGAAGACGCCGGTCTGCGATCGGCGCAGGGTGCTCGGCGGAATGCCCGCGTGTTCCAGTGCCTCCCAGGCGACTTCGAGCAACATCCGCTGCTGGGGGTCCATCTTGGCGGCTTCGCGGGTGGAGATGTCGAAGAACTCGGCGTCGAATTCGTCGAGGTTGTCCATGTATCCGCCGTAGCGGGTGGTGTGGGCGAGGGTGGCCGCGACCTCCGGGGTGCCGTCGTCGAACGGCGCCCAGCGTTCCGGCGGCACCTCGGTGATCGCATTCTTGCCGTCGCACATGAACTGCCAGAACTCGTCCGGGCCGGAGACGCCACCGGGGAATCGACAACCCAGACCGATCACCGCGATCGGCTCGTCGAGGTGACCGCGGTCGGGCTCGAGGTCATCCTCGTGGGCCGACGATTCGGCACCGGTCAGGAAGCGGGCCAGGTCGGAAATCGTCGGGTGTTGCCAGAACTCGACAGGTGACACTTTGCGGCCGAGCAGTTCGGTCAACTCGCCGGAGAGCACGACCGCGTCACGCGAGCCCAGACCCAGATCACTCATCGGGGCGTCGAAGTCAATGTCGTAGAGACTGCATCCGACGTTCGTTACGAGGTAATCAGCCAGCCAGTGCCGGAGAGCGTCCTCGTCGTACGACGACGTCATCAGAGACCCCTTTCGCTGCCAGCCGGTGCCGACTCCACGCTGTCGAACAGCTCGCTCAGCACGCTGCCGTCCGAATCTCCCAGCACGTCAATATCGCTGTCCGATTCTGTCTGCGGCAAAACCTTTTTAGCCAGGTGTTCCGCGAGTGCCACGATAGTCGGGTAATTGAACAGCATCGTCGCGGACAGCTCGATGCCGACGAACAGCTCGGTGTCCCGACGAACTGACATCGCCATCACCGAGTTCATGCCCAGCTCAGCGAATGGCCGGTCCAGCTCGAGCTCGGCTTCGGGCATCTGCAGTTCGCGCGCGAGGATGGCCCGGAGGCCGTCCTGCAGCTCATGAACAACGTCCTCGGCGGGCATCTCCGACCAGGCTGGTGAGACGGCCTTAGGCTCGGCGGCCGCTACGCCGTCCGCCGAGGGCATCGGCGCCATGACCGCCTGGGCGACGTCGTAACGCGCGAGGTGGTCCCAGGCCGCGAAGGCTTCGTCAGCGGTGATGGGCCGCGACCCGAGCCGCTCGAGTTCTTGCAATGCGATCTGCGCTTCGGCGCCGAAGCCGAGGCCGCGCCAGGCCACCCAGTCCTGGCTGACGGTGTGGCAGCCCTGACGGTGGCGCAGCTGGGCCAGTCCGTCGAGGTAGGCGTTGGCCGCCGCGTAGGCACCCTGACCTGGGACACCGAACACGGCGCCGGCCGCGGCGGTCAGGAACAGGAAGTCGAGGCTGCCGACCGGGAAGGTCTGATGCAGCACCTGTGCGCCCGCGATCTTCGGCCACACCGTGCGCCGCAGGCGGTCTTCCTCGAGCTCGGTGAACAGGTGGGCGTCGGTGATACCGGCGCCGTGGACGACGCCGCGGATCGGCGCGGCCCCCTCGGCGTCGCGTTTGGCCAGCAGCGCCTGCATCGCGTCGTGCGATCCGATGTCGAGTGCGACGGCTTCGACCACGACGCCGCGCATCTCCAGGGCCCGGATCGCGTTGATCTTCTGTTGGGTGTCGGCGTCGTTGGCGTCGCTGTCCCAGTCGCGGCGGGGTGGCAACGCGGTGCGGCCGGCCAGGATCAGCCGGCGGGCGCCGTGGTCGGCGAGCCAGCCGGCCGTCAGCAGACCGAGCGCACCCAGACCACCGGTGATCAGGTACGCCGCATCCGGGCGGCATCGCAGTGGCTCGTGCACCGGCTCGCCGGACACCGGCGCGAGGGCCGGCGCCAGGAACTCGCCGTCGCGCAGCGCCAGGATCGACTTCGCGGGCTTTCGTAGAACCGTGGCCAGCGCCGGCACCAGACCAGCGGGGTCGGCGCTTTCCGGCAGGTCGATCAGGCCGCCCCACAACTGCGGCTGCTCGGCCCGGATGACTCCGGCGGTTCCCCACATCGGGCTTTGGGCAACCGCGGCGTCCGAACTGCCCTCGCGCACACCGCGAGTGACGATCCACAGCGTGACCGGGCGGCCTTCGTCGCGCTCGGCCAGCTTGCTGACCAAGTCGACCAGCTCCATCGACAGGCGCACCGCAGCGTCGACATCGGCTTCACCGGAACGGGATTGGGCAACATAGAGCACGTAGCGGGCATCCGTGACAGCGGCCGGCGTGTAGCCGGCGTGAGTCAGGCCGTCGCGAAGTGCACCGGCAATGTCGTTCTCGCCCAACACCGCAACGGTGCTCGGGCTCGTCGCCAGATGGTCGTCGTAGCCGTCGACGGGCGAGAACGGCTGCCATTCGAGCGCGTGCACCATCGCCGCGGGATCGTCGTTGCGGCCGGCGCCCGCGCTGGAATCCACTGCCGCGTAGCGCAGCCCGCGCACCGCGACGCTGGTGCTGCCGTCCGGCGCGACCACCGCGATGTCGACGATGAGCTCTTCGTCGTTGCCGCCACGCCGGCGGACCTCGACCCGGCCCCGCGGGTCGGCAAGCTCGGCGTCAAACCGTACGCCCGCAGCCGCCGACGGCACCATCAGCCGCGGGTTCTCGCTGTCCAGCAGCCGGCCGATGTGAATAGCGGCGTCCAGCAAAGCAACTGACGAGGCTTGGGT
>NZ_DATNJW010000469.1:0-3195 GCF_035603715.1 Mycobacterium sp.
TTATGGAAATGAATTTCAATGTCGATCCCGACTGGGGCGGCGCGGAAAGCGGATCGACGGCGACTTCCGCCCACGGTGCGGGGCCATTTGGCTTTACCGGCACCGTGCGCAAAAGGGCCTTGGCCGCAACGGGTTTGGCCACGCTTGCCGACGACGACTTCGGCGGCGGCCCGGTGATGCCGATGGTGCCGGCGACCTGGAACGCAGCTCATAGCGGCGAGGCGGGACAAGGCGGAGAGCGCGACTGATGCGGCAACGCTCACCGGGCGTTGACGCGGAGATGTCGCTGGGCTGGTTGCTGGAGCCGCTCTCGGTCGAGACCTTCCTCGACGAGATCTGGGGCAAGGACCACCACCACATCACCAGCGCCCGCTCCTTCGATGCCCTCTTGCCGGGACCCGCGACGGTCGACGGGCTGCTCGAGCTGTTCCGCCACGAACCGGCGGCGTTGCGGCTGGTACGCGGAAAAGACAAAAAGGGCCCGGACAGTTACCGGTTGGCCGATGACACTCTCGATGTCGCGGGCGTCCGCAATGACTTTGCCGACGGCTACACGATCGTCTTGGACGGCGTCGAGCAATACGTGCGGACGATCGGAACACTGGCCCGATCGCTCGAGGTGGAGCTGAACTTCCCGACGCAGGTCAACACTTACATCACCCCACCGCAGTCCACCGGGCTCGTCCCGCATTACGACGACCATGATGTCTTGATCCTGCAGATTCAAGGCTCCAAGACGTGGCATCTCTACGTCGGAGCGGATATGCCACCACGCGAGATCCAGCGCGACAAGGATAAAGCCGTTGTCCTCGAAATACTTCCGACGCCCACGGACGTGCACCTGGAGGCCGGTGACGTGCTGTACGTGCCGCGCGGCCGGGTGCACGCAGCCGAGACGCAGTCCGAGCCATCGATTCATCTGACCGTTGGAATTCACGCGCCGACGGTGCTCATGCTGGCGATCGGAGCGCTGTACTCGCAGAGCTTCCGCGATGACCGTCTGAATGCCCGGCTGCCGGCCCGTCATCTCGACGACGGGGAGCTGGCTGCCACGGTTCGGGACTTGGTGTTGGAAGCCGTTGCGACAGTGCAGGATCCAGACGCGATGACCGACGGCGTCGGCTTACTTTCCGACGTGTTGGTTCGTCGCGGCAAGTGTCCGCCGGTCGGCCAGATCGCCGGTGCCAATACTGTCGACACCCAAACCCGGGTGGTGAAATACCAACCGCTGTATTCGCGGGTGAAGGCCGCCGACGGCGGGGTGACCCTGCACTTCGCCAGCTTGTCGATCAACGCAGGCTTTGACCACGAAGCCGCACTGCGATTCGTCTCTGCGAGCACTGAGCCATTCCAGGTCGGCGATCTTCCGGCCTTGCGCCCTGAACAGCAGACGGATCTCGCCCGCACGCTCATCGTGAGTGGATTTCTTGTTCGGTTGCCCAATGGGGGAGCAGATAGGGAACATGACTGAATGCCGCAGCGCTCCTCGGGCGTCGACCCGGAATCGTCCTTGGACTGGTTGCTGGCGCCGCTGACTGTCGAGACCTTTCTCACCGAGATCTGGGGTCAGAGTCACTACCACGTCAGCCGGAACTGCCCCGAATACTTCGACACCCTCTTCGACGGGCCGGCATCCGTGGATCAGCTGCTGGGGATGTTCCGGCCGGACCTGTCGTTGGTACGGCTAGTCCGGGAGAACGACAGAAAGGAGCCGTACCACTACCGGCTTAGCGACGGCAGCTTAGATGTTGCGGGAATCGGCCACGATTTTGCTGACGGCCACACGATCGTCCTGGAAAGCGTTCATCGGTATGTGCGCGCGATCGCGTCGCTGTTACACGGCATCGAGGTCGAACTGAATTTCGCCACCCAGGTCAACGCGTACTTCACACCGCCCGAATCCCAGGGCTTCGTCCCGCATTACGACGAGCACGACGTGCTGATCATGCAGCTTCGGGGATCCAAGATCTGGCATCTGTACGACGGTATCGATGTCGCCCCGCGTGCCGCGCTGCGCCATCAGCCGGTCGCCGCCGACGCGCTTCCGTCGCCCACCGACGTGCGCATGGAAGTCGGCGACGTGCTTTATCTACCGGGCGGCCGCGTTCACGCGGCCGAAGCGACCTCGGAGGTATCGGTCCATCTGACCGTTGGCGTGCTCGCGCCCACGCTGCTCGTGCTGGTCACTCGAGCGCTCAATTCGCTGAGCGGCTCCGACGACCACGTCCACACCCAGCTGCCGCCGCGGTATCTCGACGACCCGGACGCGCAGGCCACCCTGGGCGTGCTTGTCCACGACGTCGTTGAAGCCCTTGGACAGCCGAGTGCCATTTCCGCAGGCCTCGGTTCGCTCGCCGACGACCTCGTCCGGCGTGGCCAGAGCCCGCCCGTCGGACGGGCGATAACGAACGGCATCGGGATCGACGGTCACGTCCGAGTGGTGAAGTACCAACCACTATTTTCACGTGTGACCGAAACGGCCGACGGAGTTGCGTTGCACTTTGCGCAACTCGTGGTCAGCGCCGCGCCCGACCATCGCGAGGCGTTGCAGTTTCTCTCCAAAACCACTGAGCCCTTTCGGGTTTGCGAACTTCCCGGGCTGTCCGAGGCACAGCAGATCGACCTGGCCCGTACCCTGATCGTGAACGGGTTCCTGGTCCGGCTCCCGGGCGACTGATGGAGATCGCCGACCTGGCCCGTTGGACACCGGTCAGATTCGACTTCTCCGGGCCCGCACCGACCGTCGACTGGGCGGACCTTTCCGCCGAACGCTTCGACGAACCATTCTTCGACCAGACCGTCGCTCGGTGGGCCACGACTCCAGGTGCCCAGCCACTCGTCAGAACCGAACTCGATGCGTTTCTCGCGTTGGATAGCGAGTCGTCACTTGACCCGGCGGGCATGATCTTTCACCTCTCGCGATGCGGATCGACGTTGGTATCCCGGCTCCTCGGCACCCTGCCCGGCGTCGTCGTTGTCGCCGAACCTTCGCCACTGAACGCGCTTCTCGGTCTCGACCCCGCTCGGGTCGATGCGGCCGCACTGGTGCGGATGGTGCGGCTTCTGGTGCGGGCGCTGGGGCGACGCCGGCACGGCGACGAACAGCACCTGGTGCTCAAGTGCACCAGTTGGAACATTCGCCGCCAGGAAATCCTGACCGCGGCCTTTCCCGGCACACCGTGGGTGTGGGTTCAG
>NZ_DATNJW010000470.1:0-2019 GCF_035603715.1 Mycobacterium sp.
GCGCCCGTCGCCGGACGAAGCTATGGCCGTATGGTCGGGTCCGCCGGCGGCGTCGACATCAGGGTTTGAGGAGACAGATATGACAACGTCAGTTGTTTCGGGAACGACGCCGCAAACGTCTTCATCGTCATCGAGCACCGCATCCAGTGCGAACGCGCTGGCCTCGCAGCAGATCGCCGGCAATTTCCAAAGCTTCCTGGAGCTTTTGACCACGCAGCTGCAGAACCAGAACCCACTCGATCCGCTCGACACCAACCAGTTCACCCAGCAGCTCGTCGAATTCGCCGGCGTTCAGGAACAGCTCAACACCAACGATTCGTTGTCGACGCTGATTTCGCTGCAGCAGTCGACTGCATCGAGCCAGGCGTTGAATTACGTTGGCCAGAACGCCGTGGTTGCCGGCAACACCGCGCCACTATCCGACGGCGTGGCCGGCTGGATGTTCAACATCCCCTCCAATTCGACGCTGTCGGTCTCCATCAGCAACAGCAGCGGTGCCACCGTCTTCACCGGCAGCTACGATGTGAGCGCCGGCAACGAGCAGCCGTTTATCTGGAACGGCCAGGGCAATGACGGTACGCAGTGTCCCGACGGTAGTTACACCATGACGGCTACCGCCAAGGATGCCTCCGGCAACAATGTTGGGGTCACGACCGCGATCGAGGGCACGGTCACTTCAGTGGACCTCACCCAATCGCCGCCGCTGCTCTTCATCAACGGGCAGTCCTACACCCTCAGCCAGATCCAGAGCATCATAGCCCCTGTGTCCAACAATTCTGGAAGCAGCAGTTCTGGAAGCAGCAGTTCGAGCAGCAGCTAGTCTGAGGCCCGCCACCCGGGGATCCCCCCGCAAACAGCTCCCCGCGCCCAAACAGCGCCGGGGAGCGGATCGTCACGGCATTTTCAAGGAGATTCGTATTGAAGCCTTGGGCTTAGGCAAATTTTAAGCCGGCCCGCTTAGATTGTCATGGTGTGTTCAGTGGTTAAGAGTTTGTGAGTACGCCATGACAGAACCCCATCGCCCGAGGGTGAAATACGTCATCGGGCCCGACGGCAGCCCGCTTACCATTGCGGATTTGCCCGCGCCCGGAACCAAACGGTGGGTCATTCGCCGGAAGGCTGAAGTCGTCGCCGCGGTTCGCGGTGGCCTGCTCTCCCTTGAGGAGGCTTGCAGCCGATACACCCTGACGGTCGATGAATTCCTTTCCTGGCAGTTTTCCATCGACCAGCATGGTCTGGCTGGACTTCGCACCACCCGCATCCAGCAATATCGCCAGTAAAAGCGACCCAAACCCATCGAATTTGATGAAGATCGGCCTCGCTCTGCGAGGCCGATCTTTTTCATATTGGACTCACGCGGAAGTTTTTACCGTCTTGTTAACCGTCGTTAACCATATGGAAACCATCACCTAGGCAATATTTGCCCAGTCGATCGTGGCGCCGAATCTCGGGGGCAGTTGCTTGCAAAGCGTGCTGGACTTTTTGAAGGGGCTTGGCGCCTCTCGCTTAATGGCGATGGTTGCGGTCACGGCCGCACTGATAGGCTTCTTTGCCTTTGTCATCATGCGCGTGACTACGCCGCAGATGACCACTCTCTTCACCGACCTGAGCCTGGACGACTCATCGGCGATCATCAAGGACCTGGAACGCCAGGCGATCCCCTACGAAATGCGCAACGACGGCTCCGTGATCATGGTGCCGAAGGACAAGGTTACCCGGCTGCGCATGCATCTGGCCGAAGGCGGATTGCCGAAGGGCGGCGGGGTCGGCTACGAAATCTTCGATAAATCCGACGCGCTCGGCACCACCAGCTTCGTCCAGAACATCAATCATCTGCGCGCGCTGGAGGGCGAACTGGCCCGCACCATCCGTGCCATCGATCGCATCCAGGCTGCCCGCGTCCATCTGGTGCTGCCGGAAAAGCCGCTGTTCTCGCGCGACGCACCGGAGCCGTCCGCTTCAATCGTCCTGCGCGTCCGGGGCGCGCTTGAACCGCAGCAGGTTCGCGCGGTTCGCCAC
>NZ_DATNJW010000471.1:0-16059 GCF_035603715.1 Mycobacterium sp.
ACCTGCTTCCACCACGGCGTCACCATCATGCTGATCCCGACGGCCAGAATCAGCACCAGGCTGATCGCCGTACCGATCTTTGTGGCCCGTCGATGGTTCTCGATCCATGACTTGCCGCTCTTGGCCCGGTTGCCAAGTCTCGCGCGCACATCCGCGAAAACCATCAGCGACCCCCGTTCGCGGGCACTTCGTTCGGCGCCGGGACATAGACCGGCGTCTGCTTGGGCGGCGGCTTGAGATCCGCCGGCGGCCCGGGCGGTGGCCCACCCGGCGGCGGCGCCGGTGGCGGCGGCCGGTACGGGTAGCAGCCGGGCCCGGGCAACGGGATGCCGGCCGGACCACACGAGTGCTGATCGGGATTGCCGGTGATTGCGTCGGGGATCGACCGTCGCGGCTCGCCGCCCTGTCCGGTTCGGGGATACGGCATCGGCAGCAGCGGTAGGCCAGGCTGACCGTTGCCCGGATCGACAAGTTGCGACGGCAGCAGCACATTGGGATCGAGCCCCAGATCAGCGAACGCCGCGTCGGTGAACGGCTGCACAAATTGTCCCAGCGTCAGGTTCGGCAGTGAGGCTTTGAAGAATGGTCCCGACCCCAGCACTTCACCGAACGACATCGCGTACTTCGGGATGAGGTACAAGGTGCGCTGCAGTTCCTTTTTGCGGTCGTCCAAGACCGACAGCACCGAGTTGAGTTTGTCCAGTGCGGGTTTGAGCTGCGTCCGATTGTCGCCGATGACGGCTGAGATCTCGCGCGTCGCGGCACCGACATTGGTCATCAGCGCGTCAACCGCGTTGCGTTGCGTCAGAAGCTCGGCCAGCAAGGCATTTGCGTTGATGACCAAGTTGGCGATCTGGTCGCTGCGCTTGCCCAGCACCCCGACGACCTTGTTCGCATTGGCCAGCAGGCTGCGCAGTTTCGCGTCGCGGTTGTCCAGCGTGCTGGAGAACTGCGCTACTCCCTCCAAGGCGGCCTTCAAATCAGGTGGAGTGTCTTTGAAGGTGTTCGCCAACGTCGTCAGCGCCGAAGAAAGCTTTGCAGTGTCCAACGCGCTGATGGTGCTGGTCAAGTCGCCCAAGGCATCCGGTAAGTCGTACGGCGCGCGGGTGCGCTCGACTGGGATCGGGCCTTCCAGCTTGCCGTCTCCACGCGGAGTGATCTCCAGCATTTTGGTGCCGAGTACGGTCTCGGTCTTGATCGACGCCTCGGTGCGGTTGCCCAGTGCGACGTCGTCGTCGACGGTGAACTTGACCAGCACCTTCGTCCCGTCCAAGTTGACGCTGGACACCCTGCCGACCGACAACCCGGACACCCGCACGTCACTATCCGGCTTGATTCCGCCTGCCTCGGTGAAATATGCGGAATAGCCGGACTTTCCGGTCAAGAAGGGGATCTTTTCGTAGGAGAAGACAGCAGCCACCAAGGCAACGACGATGCCGATGCCGACCAGGCCGACCGTGGTCCGGTTGCGCTCGGCGAGCGGCTTGATGTTGGGCCGCTTGAATTTGCCTTTGAAGGTACTTGTGATCGACGTCATTTTTTCGGCAAGCACCGCCCGGTTACCTGGCTCACCAGCTTGACGAACGTAGGTTGCCCGTTCCGGCCGTTGAGCTTGATGATCACATCGCAGATGTAGAAGCCGAAGTAGTCGCCGTAAAGCCCCTGGCGAGAAAGCGTTTGATAGACGTCGGGAAGGGTTTTCACCAGGTCGTCGAAGTAATTGTGATCGGACTCGATCTGCCCCGAGAAGCGATCCGTTTGCACTATCACGTCTTTGATCGGTTGTCGCGCGGCCGTCAACAAGTCGGCGACCGATCCTGTCGCGGCATTGATGTAGGCCACGTCCTTGGTGATATCGGTCTTGCGCTCGGACAGTGCCCCGACCAGTTGGGAGAGCTTGTCCAGGCCGTCTGAGAACTGTGTGTCGCGGGTGCCGAAGGTGTGCAGCACGACGTTCAAGTTGGTGATCACATCGCCGATGAGCTTGTCGCGGTTGGCCAGCGTGGTGGTCAGCGCAGAAGTCTCACCGAGCACCGATGAGATGGTGGCTCCCTCACCCTGGAACACCCTGAGCAATTGGCCCGACAGCGCGTTGACCTGGTCGGGATCCAATGCACGGAACAGTGGCCGGAAACCACCGATGAGGGCGTCGACATCGAGGGCAGGAGAAGTGCGTTCCAACGGAATCGTGGCCCCCTGCGGCAATCTCCTGGGCGGACCGGGCCCGTCTTCGAGAGCGAGATAGCGGTCGCCGATGAGGTTTTCGTAGCGCACCGAGGCTTTGGTGCCTTCGGTGAGCCTCAGTCCCTTGTCGATGGCGAAGTTGACGTGGACAGTGCCGTCCTTCAGCAGCTTGAGCTCACTGACCTTGCCCACTTCGACGCCGGCGATTCGGACGAAGTTTCCGCCCTTGAGCCCGGAAATATTCGAAAACACCGCGCTGTAGGAAGTCCGGGTGTCAAACCGGAACTGCCCGAAGACCGTCACCAGAATGAAGACGAAAGCAAGGGAGACAACAGTGAACGCCACCACACGCGCGATGGCGCCGGTGTTGGTTCTCATTGCTGTTCCTTACTTTTCGAAGGGCCTGGGCAAGTCAGGGCGATGGAGGTGCGGGCGGGAGCGGTGGCGTCGCAGCCCCCGCGTAATCGGGTGCACCGTAGGGAGGTTGTCCGGGATAGGCCGGCGCCAGGCCCGGTGCCGGACCGCCCGGGTAGCGAATCAGCGGCGGTTGGGGCGTTCCCTTGGTGACCGGGAAGTAGTTCACATACCCGGGGAAACCGATGCCGGAGTTGGGCCGGATGTCCAGTCCCGTACCGAATCCGGTGTCGGTCACCAGATACTTCACCGGGAAGTTCGCGCTGGCGTCAGGCAACGAACCACAACTCGGCCTGCCGCCGGGACCACCCTTGGCCTGCACGAGGGGCAGGTTGTCGGGATAGCGGTACGGGTCGTCGCCGAAGAGCAGCCCACCGTCGATCATCAGGGATTTGCCGTTGCCCCCCATGTAGGCCCTGCCGCCGTTCTCCAAGTACCACACGGCACCCTCGAACGTGCATTTGTAGGTCGGCGAGTACTTGTTCAACAACTCGAAAGTCGGCGCCACCAGGTTGATCGAGTTGACCAGGTTCTGCTCATTCCGGCCGATCGTGTTGATCCCGGCATTCGAGAAGCCGATGGCATCCAGCAGCAGGTCGTTAAGCGCCTTTTTGTTCTTGGTGATCGTTACGCTCGTTGTCGAGAATGCATCCAGCGTCGACAGGATATCCTGCGCCGCAACCGAATAGGCCGCGGTGGTCTTGCCGAACAGCTGCCAATCCGTACGGATGGTGGCCTGTTTGGGGTTCACGGCAACCAGAAATTGGTTGCCTCCGCTGATCGCCTCTCCGATGCGCTCGCCCTTGCCGCGGAACGCGTCAGACAGCGCGGAGAGCACACCATTCAGCTTGGCCGGGTCGATCGCACGGACTATCGACTGCAAGTTCTGGAAGACGGTGTTGACCTCGACGGTCGTGTTGCGGCTGTGCAACACAGCACCTTTGGCCAGTTGACGATGACTGGTGCCCTCCGCCGGAACGATCAGGTCGACGTACTTGGCGCCGAATGCGGTGCTGGACTTGATCTCCGCCTCGACGTTGCTCGGCAGGTAGCGGAATTCGCTCGGATAGATTTTTAGCTTCAGCTTCGAAAGGTTCGTGCCGGCTGAATCGGCATAGGACTCGACACGGTCTACTTCACCGATCTGGACGCCGCGCAGCTTCACCTTCGCGTCGTCCTCCATCACCAGACCGGCCCGATCGGAAATCACCGTGAGCGGAACGGTCGTCCGCAGCGTTCCCTCGAACGCCATCGCGGTCAGCGTGCTGATCGCGACGACCACCAGAACGAGCACCGGTGCCCACCAAATCGGATCAATTCCCCGGCGTCGCCGGGTCTCGTGACTCATCTCGTCACCCCGACAAGTGGAAATTGCCGGACTGTCCGTATACCGACAGCGTGATGGTCAGCAGAATGAAAACTCCGGCGGTGATCGAAGAGCGCACCGCGCGGCCGACCGCCTCGCCCACTCCTGCCGGTCCGCCGGTCGCGTGGTAGCCGTAATACGTGTGAATTGCCATCACCGCGGCCGCCATCGATAGCGCCTCGGTGAACGACCAGAGCAGATCGGTCGGGTGCAGAAACGATGAGAAGTAGTGGTCGTACACACCGCGCGACTGCCCGTAGACGATCGTCGTGCCAAATCGAGTCGCCAGAAACGACATCAGAACGGCGACGGTGTAGATCGGAATGACGGCCAGCACCCCCGCCACGATGCGGGTCGATGCCAGGTAGGTGATTGGCCGAATGGCCATCGCCTCCAGCGCGTCGATCTCTTCGTTGATGCGCATGGCCCCGAGTTGCGCAGTGGCACCCGCACCGATGGTGGCGGCCAGCGCCACCCCCGCCGTCGCCGGCGCAATGAACCGGACGTTGAGGAAGGCACCCAAAAACCCAGTGAGAGCTTCGATCCCGACATTGGACAGCGTGTTGTAGCCCTGCACAGCGATCAGCGCGCCGGTGGTCAGTGTCAGAAATCCGATGATGACCACGGTGCCGCCGATGACGGCCAGCGCCCCGGTGCCCATCCCCAGAACAGCGATCAGCCGCAGTACTTCACCTGGATAACGCCGAACCGCGTCGACGGTTGACACCAGCGCGTTGCCGATAAACGCCGTTTGCTCCCCCAAGCTCCGGACCGAGGCGACCATCCGGCTCACGATCTCGGAGCCCGGTATGTACCTCTCGTCTTCGGCGGTACTCATGGAGACACCTTCACGCCGAAAGCGGTGGCCAGAATATTGATCAGGAACAGGGCCATGAACGCAAACACCACCGTCTCGTTGACGGCGTTGCCCACTGAAATCGGTCCGCCGCCAACGGATAAGCCCTTGTAGCAGGCGATCAGACCCGCCGAAAGCCCGAAAAGCAGTGCTTTGACCAGGGACACGATTACCTGCGGAAGGCCGGTCAGCAGTGTCATCCCAAAGATGAACGCCCCCGGTGTGACGTGTTGCACGTACACCACGAAGAAGTAGCTGCCGGTAAGGCCCACCACCGCGACCGCCGAATACAGCAGCAGGGCAACGAATGTCGCGGCGATCACTCGCGGCACCACCAGCGCCTGGATGGGGTTGACGCCAATGACCTTCATCGCGTCGATCTCTTCACGGATGGTCCGGGCGCCCAGATCCGCGCACATCGCCGTGGAGCCCGCGCCGGAGACCACGATCGCCGTGACCACCGGCCCCACCTGGGTGACCGAGGCCAGGGCGGCACCGGCACCCGACAAGTCACCGGCGCCGACCTCGATCAGCACAATGTTCAGCGTGAAAACGATAAGCACGGTGTAGGGGATCGATAGCACCAGAGTCGGCACAATCGACACCCTCGCGACGAACCAGATCTGATCGATCAGTTCGCGCACCGCGAAAGGCCGGCGAAAGGCGGCGGCAAACGTCTCGCCCGCCATCACGACGAAGTCGCCGATACCGGTAGCGGGTTTGGACCAATCAAGCCCGGCAACGGTCGGCCCAGGAGTTCTCTGCGGCAACGGCCTATCCGCTCCGCCGAGAGTCGTGCACGTGTGACGAAGTCCACGACTTTATAGCTGGACGAGTTTGCTCAAAGGGCTCATGCCAACCCATCGGACGAGCATTCCGGCCGGTTGGATTCGCATCGTTTAGCAGGCAAAATCCGAGAAAAGTTGTCGAGCCTCCGGCGATGACGGCGGCGTTCATCGAGTTTGCTCGTTCTGCCGACTCGTGATGCACGTCATCGCGCTCCTCTGACTACGGGGAAGGCCTGGGGTCACCCTGCGTTCTGCGGGTATGCACGCGTGCAGGCGCGCGACATCAATGCCGCTGCCCGCCTGCACACACAGTCCACGTCGAGAATTTACGGGTTCGGGCCGCTGAGCGGGAGCTTTCGGATCAGGCAGAAGAAATGTGACCCGGCAGACGATTGAACCGCAGAATGCGCCGTTGGCCTGGGCAGATGGCCGCAGTTTCAGCCACCACCCAGGCCTGGCGCACGCTCACGCCAACGACGGGGTCACCCGACGTTGGTGCCGCCCTCGGCTATCCGCCGCACCGCATTGAGGAAGACGTCTATCTCCTCGTGGGTGTTGTAGAAGGAGAACGACGGGCGGACCGTCGCCTCGAGCCCCAGTCGCCGCAGCGCGGGTTGCGCGCAGTGATGACCCGCGCGCACCGCGATTCCCTCGGCGTTCAGCGCCTTGCCCACTTCGAGCGGCTCGTGACCGGCCAGCACGAAGGACAGCACGCTGGCCTTCTCCTCGGCGGTGCCCACCAGGCGCACACCCGGGATGTCCGCCAACCGCGGTGTCGCATACTCCAGCAAGGTGTGCTCGTATGCCGCGATGCGTTCGATGCCCAGCCGCTGCACGTAGCGCAGTGCCTCGGTGAGCCCGACCGCGTCGGCGATGTTGCCGGTGCCGGCTTCGAACTTCGTCGGCGGGCCTTGATACAGCGAACGATCCGTCGTGACGTCCGCGATCATGTGGCCGCCGCCCTGCCACGGCGGCGTCTCGGTCAGCGCTTCCTCGGTGCCGTAGAGCGCGCCAATTCCGGTGGGGCCATAGATCTTGTGTCCGGAGAACACGAAGAAATCCGCACCCAGCTCCGCAACGTCGACCGGCATGTGTTGGATCGACTGAGCGCCGTCGATCAGCACCCGCGCACCGTAGCGGTGACCCAGCTCAACAATCTTTTCGACCGGAACCACCGTTCCCAGCGCATTGGAAACCTGGCTGGCCGCAACAAGTTTGGTCCGCGGACCCAACAGCTGTTCGAATTCGCTCAACAGCAAGTTGCCCGCGTCGTCGATCGGCGCCCACTTGAGGATGGCCCCAGTCTTCTGCGAAATCAGCTGCCAGGGAACGATATTGGCGTGATGCTCTAGGTGGGTGATGACGATCTCGTCGCCGGGCTGCAGATGCTTGCTGCCCCAGGCGTGCGCCACCAGGTTGATCGCCTCGGTAGTGCCGCGCACGAACACGATGTTGTCCGACGATGGCGCCCCGATGAACTCGGCAACGGTGTCGCGCGCCTCCTCGTAGGCGTCGGTGGCCCGTGCCGCCAACTCGTGGGCAGCACGGTGGATGTTGGAGTTCTCATGCGAGTAGAACTTCACCAGCCGGTCGATCACCACCTGCGGCTTCTGGGTGGTGGCCGCGTTGTCGAACCAGATCAGCGGCTTGCCGTTGACGACCTCTTTCAGGATCGGGAAGTCCGCCCGCACCGCGTTGACGTCGAACACCTCGTGCTCGTCGGTCAACTGCGGCACTGGATCGTTCGCGGTGAGGAAGTGATAGTTGCCCTCATCGCCGGCCGGTGCGTTCGGCACGGCCCGCACAGTGTCGGTCCACCCCAGTTCGGGAACCGAGGGCGCACCGGTTGGCCACGACGGCGCCGAACCGCGGGGAGCTACCGGAACCGTGGGCACACCTCCGGCCAGCACTCCCGGCAAGGTCGGGACGATGCCTTCGGTGGGCACCGCAAATGCGCTGAGGTCAGCCGGCACGAACGGATCCGCGATGCCGCCGGACGTCGCCGCAAGTGACGGTCCTGCCGTCGTATCCGGCACGTTGCCCCGTGGGGCTACCGGCACCGCTTGCGGTGGCGGCTCCGGTTCCGGGGATGTCGGAGCAGGAAGGTAGACGTCGGAGACGCCGAGCAACGGAACCGGCACCGGATACTGATCCGCGGCGCCAGCCGCCGTCTGACCTGCCGAGGCGGCCGCCGTTGTGTCGGGCGCGTTGCCTCGCGGGGCAACCGGCGCCGACTGCGGCGGACTGTCGAAACCGGGCCGGATGCTGGCCGCGTAGAGCTGGCTGGCCAGCGCCGAGAGTTCCGCAGAGCTGAGAGGCAAGTCGCTTTCGGCGTCTACCGCGCGGTGCTCACTTGTACTCATGGAATCGGTCCACGGCAACGCCATCGAGCACGGCGAGGGCGTCGTCAGTGAGCACGGCCAAGGAGGTGTACAGCGTCACCAGATAACGGGCGATCGCCGACTCGTTGATGCCGGTGAACCGCACCGACAAGCCCGGCGCCTGCTCCCCGACCAGACCGGGCTGGAACAGCCCCACCACGCCTTGGCGCTCCTCACCGGTGCGCACCAGGATGAACTTGGTCTTGCTCTTCTCCACCGGCACCTTGTCCGACGGGATGATCGGGATGCCTCGCCAGGTAATGAACTGCGCGCCGAACAGGCTGACGACCACCGGCGGCACGCCGCGACGGGTGGCTTCGCGACCGAACGCGGCAACGCCGAGCGGGTGGGTCAGGAAGAAGCTGGGCGTCTTCCAGACCTTGGTGATCAACGCGTCGAGATCATCGGGCGTAGGCGGACCACCCAACGTCTGGATTGTCTGCTCGGGAGTCGCCTGCGCCAGCAACCCGTACTCGGGGCTGTTGACCAGCTCGAACTCCTGGCGTTCCTTGATCGTCTCGATGGTCAGCCGCAGCTGCTGAGTGACCTGGTCGTGCGGGCTGGAGTACAGGTCAGAAACCCGGGTGTGAATGTCGAGCAGCGTGGCGATCGTCCGCAGCGTGTACTCGCGCGGGTTGGTCTCGTAGTCGACATAGGTCTCGGGTAGCGGTCCCTCGCTGCCGGCGCCGTCTTCAGACTTGACCGCGACCTGCTCGGGATTGACGACCCGGTTGACTCGGTAGATGCCGGCCTCCACCGGGACCCAGCTCAGCAGGTGGAGCAGCCAGCGGGGGGTGATGGTGGAAAGCTGGGGAACAGTCTTTGTCGCGTTGGCTAGCTGCCTGGCAGCAAGATCGCCAAGTGCCTGTGACTCGTTCTGAGCCGACGTCATCGTGGTCCTTCCGTCGTCGAGGATTGATCGTTGTCCGGCCGCGCAGGCCAGCCGACCAAAATGGCTCCGCACTGAACCACGGCAAGTGTAAAACTCAGCGTGATTTTTATCTCGGCGGGGGTGCGGGATCAGCGGTCTAAGGGCCCGCGTCAAATCATGCCCTATAGTGGCGATATGCAACACGCCGCACAGTCGCGCTTCGTTCCTTCGCGCTGCCTTGCCGCCATCTGTTGTTGCTGTTGTTGTCGTTGATTTCCTGACGCCCTTCTGACGCTGTAGAAATCTTCGCGCTTCCCGCCTCAGGGCGATCAACTCCGCTTGCCCGGAGAGATCGAATCGCGCACCGCTCCAAAGTCTTTCAGGAAGCTCAAGCAACAATGACTGTTCTATATCCCAGCCACCGCACCGCGGGACGGATAGCGACCACCAGCCGCGTCGCGATCCGTCCGGCCACCGAACTGTCGCGCCTGACCCGCTACCGCGGCGGCACTTATTCGCACACGGTGGAAAAAGTCATCTTCATCGACGGCAACTGGGCGCGCACCGACCTGATTCGGCTCAATCCGAACGTGCCGGCCTACTCGCTGGACTTCACCGGCGTTTCGCCCCACCACCCCTCGCGCTACCAGCTCGGCACCTGGTCGGAGCTGTCCCATCTGCGCGCATCGGGCAAAGAGGCCGAGGTCGACTGGATCCTGCGACACTCCTATCCCCTGCTGCCCACCGCCGAGCTGAGCCGTCGCCTACGCGAGGCCGGCTATCCGATCGGGCCGGCCAACATCAGCGAGCACGAAGCGATCGCCGCGACCCAGGCCGCGATCTGGTACCTGACCAACGGGCTGGCCCTGGACACCCGGCCGCTCAACGTGCCGATCGCCGTGCGCCGCACCCGCGGATCGGTCACCACGTTCGAATTCGACGGCGAACCCCAGCTTGGTGGCTATTCGGTGTGCTCCGGGTCTGACGTCACCGCGGTGCTGCGACTCCAAAAGTCATCCAATGGCGTTGTCTGGCATGATGTTTCGGGTTCGTTGCTGACCACCGGCGCTCAAGCGGGCCGCTATCAGCGCACGCTCGGCGAGGGCAGCACGCTGTCGACCAGCAGCCACGGCCGCGGCGGACGCGGTTACCGCTACTACCGGCTGATCGTCACGTCCGAGACCGGCACACCGAAAATCGAGCACGTCAATTTCTGGTTGACCGGTGCACGGCATTACCGCAACGCCGACAAGGTCGTGCATTTGTACAACTATCTACTCAGCGGGGCGACCGCGGCCGTTCGCACAGCCCGCAAGCCCGGCGCCGAGCCGACACTCGTCGACGTCGACGCTGTCGCAGACGCCGATCTGATCGGGCCGTTCCAGGTAACTGCCCCGCTGACGCTCACCGCCTCAGATGACCACCAACTCGTCGACGCGGACGGCTACGCCGTGGATGCCGTCGAGCCGCGGACCGATTTCTACATTCGGCGAGCGCCGGGTTCGTCGACCGCGACCGTGACCGCGAAAACTCCGGGCGATCTGCACGGACGTGTGTTGACCGGAGTGGCGTTGGACCGCGCGGGACAACGGTTTACCCCCGTTGCGCTAGCCATCCCCACCGAGACACCCATAGAGTTCGACATAAGCTGGGAGGCCGACGACCTTTGATCCGCGACCGTGGGAGCGAATCTAAATGAGCATTGCCGAAGACGTCACACAGCTAGTCGGAAATACACCGCTGGTCCGGCTGCGCCGGGTAACAGAGGGTGCCGGGGCCGATGTGGTCGCCAAGCTCGAATACTTCAACCCCGGGGGCAGCGTCAAGGATCGCATCGGAGTCGCGATGCTCGACGCGGCCGAAGAAGCCGGCTTGATCAAGCCCGACACGATAATCCTCGAGCCGACCAGTGGGAACACCGGCATTGCGCTGGCGATGGTGGCGGCGGCGCGCGGCTACAAGCTCGTGTTGACCATGCCGGACACCATGAGCATCGAGCGACGAGTGTTGTTGCGCGCGTACGGCGCCGAGCTCGTTCTGACCCCGGGCAAGGACGGCATGCCGGGCGCGATCGCCAAGGCTGAGGAACTGGCCAAGAGCGACCAGCGCTACTTCGTTCCGCAACAGTTCGAGAACCCGGCTAACCCGGCCATCCACCGTGCCACCACTGCCGAAGAGGTCTGGAAGCAAACGGACGGCAAGGTTGACATCTTCATCGCGGGTGTCGGCACCGGGGGCACCATCACCGGTGTCGGACAGGTGCTGAAGGAGCGCAAGCCGGACGTGAAGGTGATCGCGGTCGAGCCGGCTGCTTCGCCGGTGCTGTCCGGCGGGCAGAAGGGGCCGCACCCGATTCAGGGCATCGGAGCCGGGTTCATTCCGCCGGTCTACGACGAAGACGTCGTCGACGAGATCATCCAGGTCGGCAACGAGGAAGCTCTCGAACTGGCTCGCCGCTTGGCCACGGAAGAAGGACTGCTGGTCGGGATCTCTTCCGGCGCAGCGGTAGTCGCCGCACTGCAAGTCGCTCGCCGACCCGAGAACAAAGGCAAGCTCGTGGTCGTGGTCCTGCCCTCGTCCGGAGAAAGATATTTGAGCACCGTGCTGTTCTCCGATCTGGCGGATTAGCCATGCTCGATGCGTTCCGCGACGACATACGGGCGGCTAAGGAGCGCGATCCCGCCATCCCCAGCACGCTGCAGGTCATCTTCGCTTATCCAGGCGTGCACGCGATTTGGGGCTATCGAGTCGGCCACTGGCTGTGGGGACGCGGCGCGAAGGTGGCCGCACGCACCGTCGGCGAAGTCACCCGAATCCTGACCGGGGTCGACATCCATCCTGGCGCCACCCTTGGTACTGGCCTGTTCATCGATCACGCGACCGGCGTGGTGATCGGTGAAACTGCCGAGGTGGGCGACGATGTCACGATCTATCACGGCGTCACGCTCGGCGGCAGCGGCAAAGACACCGGCAAACGTCATCCCACCATCGGCGACCGGGTGACCATCGGCGCCGGCGCCAAAGTCCTGGGCGCCATCAAGATTGGCGACGACAGCCGGATCGGCGCCAATGCCGTTGTGGTCAAGGAAGTTCCGTCTAGCGCTGTGGTCGTCGGCGTGCCGGGGCAGGCAATCAGCCGCGTCAAGCCGGGCACCGACGACGACTCGATGATGCCTGATCTGGTCGGCGTCAGCCTCCAGTCATTGCTCACCCGGGTCGCCAAACTCGAGTCGCAGAGCGACTCACCGCAGACCGGTCGCGTCATCCGGCCGCCCGAAGCCGGCGTGTGGCACGGCGAGGACTTCTCGATCTAGGCTGCGCCGTATTCCTGCCACGCGCCGTAGCCGCCCAGCAGGTCTGCGACGGCATGGAACCCCGAGGCGCGCAACAGGCTTGCCGCCACCAGCGAGCGGTACCCACTGGCGCAGTACGTGACCACCGGCGCCCGGTAATCCAGACTGTCGATCGAATCGGTCAGCGACGGTAGCGGAATCTCACGCGCGCCCTGAATAACGCCCTCGGCCGTCTCCCCCGGGTTGCGTACGTCTAGCAACTGGAGGTCGGGCTCCGTGTAGAGCAGTTCGGCAAGTTGCGCAGGCGTGAAACGCGAAGCGGTCTCGACCAGGTCGTGCCAGCGCGTGAAAACAACTGGCAAGTCCCGTAATTGGCCTATGACCCGATCGAAGCCGACTCTGGCGAGGCGTGTCTTGGCTTCCTGCGCAATCGCCGCATCACCGACCAGGATGATGTCGGTATCCGGTGACACGACAATGCCGACGGATTCCGCGAAGCGGCCCTGCAAGCCGACGTTGACCGCGCCACGCAGATGTCCGCGGGCATACTCGGCCTCGTCTCGACCATCGAGCAGAATGGCCCCCACCGCGGCGTGCCTGCAGACATCGTCGATGTCCAACAAGGGCGGCGGGCTATCGTCGCGCAGCGGATGCTGCTCGCGATTGCGCACCGAGTCGAACTCGAAGTAGCGCGGCCGGGGCGGCTGATCCTCGGTGAGTGTCGCGACAAACCGCTCTACCCCGACGATTTGAAGTGCGTCATTGGTTCGCCGCTGCTCACCGATCGTCGAGCTGGTTTCACTCGACAGGTTTTTGCCGCACGACGACCCGGCCCCATGCGCGGGGAAGACGCGAGTGGCATCGGGCAGCTTCAGGAGCTTGTCGTGCAGCGACTGATACATCGATCGTGCCAATGTCTCCGCTGAAATGCCGTTGTCCGCCAACAGGTCTGGGCGTCCCACGTCGCCGACGAACAAGGTGTCGCCGGTCAGCACCCCGTAGGGCACCTCGTCGTCGGCGTGCTCGTACACCACGATGCAGATCGATTCGGGTGTGTGACCCGGAGTGGCGAGAACTTGCAGAGTCACGTCACCCAGCGAGATGCGCTGGCCGTCGTGCAGCGGCTCAACCGGGAACTCGACATCGGCGTCTTTCCCGTATGAGATCACCGCCCCGGTCGCTGCCGCCAACTCCAGATGACCGCTCAAAAAGTCGGCGTGAATATGGGTCTCGACGACGCGTTCGATGCGTAGGCCGTGCTCAGCCGCGTCGTTCAGATACTCATCGATATCGCGGCGCGGGTCGACCACAACTGCCCGGCCGGTCGTCTCGTCGCCGATCAGATACGACGCCTGCGACAAGCAGTCGAGGTAGTACTGCGTAAAGATCATGCCGTTCCGCTCCCCAAATCCCCCAAGATCCTATGTTCCCGCCCACGGCGCCGACCGGCAATTTGAAATCAGCCTGAGTTCAAGATGTGCCTGGTAACAGCCGCCGATTACGCTCCGGGCACGTCGACCTCGTCGAACGAGGCGACCCAGCGATGCGGTGGACGTGGCTTGTTCGGCTCGCCGGGACGCTCGACGCCGAGTACCGACCAGCCGGCCACGGCTGCGGCGTCGAGTTCGTCTGGATGATCGGACAGGAAGAGGATCTGGTCAGGTGTCAGGCCGATCGCCTTGGCAATCGTTTCGTACGAGAAGCTTTCACGCTTGGCACCCGCATTGGCCAGGTCGAACCAACCGCTGATCAACGACGCCAGATCGCCCCCGCGAGCGTAGGCGAACCAATCCTGTTGGTTACGAACCGAACCTGACGAGTAGATATGCAGTTCGACACCCGCTTTGCGCCAGGCCGCCAGCGCCGGCGGTACGTCGTCGAAAAATTCACCGTGCAAAGCACCGCTGCGGAAGCCTGCCGCGCAAACCAGGCCCTGGGCGGTCTTCAACGGCGCGGCTTTGACATCGGAATCGAGCCAATCACAGAGGATTTCCGCTACTTCGGCCGGACCGGCGTCGGGTTGTGCCGATAACTCCCGGGTTTGAGCGATCACCGAATCGGCGGGTCCGCTGACGTTGTCTGCCAGCCATCGGCCCAGATGGTGACGGGTGTAGCTGTAGAGACCCTCACGCACCGAACTGGTCGGGCTGGTGGTGCCCTCGATGTCGATGACGATCGCTGCGATCACGTCGCGACGAGCTGGTCGAGCGTCGGGAAGCGTTCTCCGATCGGATCGCCGGTGAAGTCGCCGATCCAGCCGTCTGGCTGCTCGAAGAACCGGATCGCGGCGAATTCGGGGTCCGAACCCATGTCGAACCAGTGCCGGGTGCCCGCTGGCACCGTCAGTAGATCGCCGCTTTCACACACCACCGCAAAGACTTCCGGCTCGAGGTGCAGGTAGAAGCAGGCGCGGCCGGCAACGAAGAAGCGCACCTCGTCTTCGGCGTGCCGGTGCTCGGCCAGAAATTTCGAGCGAGCGGCGGCCGCCGAGGCGCGCCAGTCGGGGTCGCTGTGGTCGGGTCGCAGCGCGGCCACGTCGATGTGTCGATACCGGTCCCCGGAGTTGATTGCCGCGACCTGTTCGGCGTGGTCGGCCAAGATCCGCTCGGGCGACTCGGTCGCGTCGACGTCAGAAGCAACCGGTCGGCGATCGAAGACGATTCCCCGCGTGGCAAGCTCGTCGCCGATTTGGCGGGCGTCGTCGATGCGCAACCGCACCTTCTCCGCGTCGGTGTCGGCCATCACCTGCAGCAGTGTCATTCGATCCCTATCTCGCGGCGCCCGGTCAGCGTCGCCAACTCGCACATCGCTTCCAGGCATTCGACGCGGTCGCGAGCCTGCGCAAGGTCGGCGCCCCACGCGGTGATCCCGTGGCCGGCGATGAACAGTACCGGCGGGGCGTCCGGATGTTGTTTCAGATGTTGCTCGATGTCCTCGCCGATGCCCGCGACATCGATGTGGTTGGCGAACACCGGAATGCTGATGGTGCCGCTGGTGCCCAGTCCTTTGATCAGCTCGTAGCCCGTGAACGTCAAAGTCGTTGACAAACCGATCGTTTGGGCGGTCGCGTGCGGCGCATGAACGTGAACGACGGCATTGGCCTGGGTGGCCCGGTAGATCGCGGTGTGAATCGCGGTCTCCGCGGATGGACGGCGGCTGCCCGACACCGGGTGTGAGTCGGCGACGGCCACCGTCACCATGTCGTCGGCGGTGAGCTCGCCCTTGGACAGCCCGCTGCCGGTGATCGCCGCGGTCTGCCCGGTGCGCACCGAAATATTGCCCGCCGTGCCCGGCATCCAGCCCCGCGCGTACAAGCTACGGGCGATGTCGGCAATCTGCTGTCCCACAGCGGTATTCGCCTCGCCGATCGGTCCGTTTTCGGTAACCACCGCGGTGACCAGGTCAGGGGGTGTGACATCGAAAGCGGGATTGAAGACATCGGTGCCGTCCGGGGCGGTGGCAACGCCGCCGATATGAGTGATTTCCGCCGCGGCTCGCTGTTCGACGACGATCTCGCCTCCCGTGGCCGTCGCGATGTCGCGAGTCGATTCGGGCGCGACAACGATGAACGGGATACCGTGCCGGTGCGCCGCCACCGCCAGCGCATAGGTGCCGATTTTGTTCGCGACCGAGCCGTCGGCCGCGATGCGGTCCGCGCCGACCATCACGCAGTCGACCTGCCCGGTGGCCATTGCCCACGCCGCGGCGGAGTCGATCGTCAGCCGGTGTGCAATGCCCGCCTCGGCCAACTCCCACGCGGTCAGCCGGGCCCCCTGCAGCAGCGGTCGCGTCTCGTCGACCAACACCTCGGCGACCTTGCCGCGCGCATGCAACACCCGCAGCGCCCCGAGCGCAGTGCCGACTGCGGTGGTGGCCAGCCGACCGGTGTTGCAATGCGTGAGCACC